>CANGXE010000066.1 GCA_947457525.1 Bacteroidota bacterium
ACTGTTGAGCAAGGTGACTTCAATGCCTTCATCGCGCAAACTGCGAGCGGCTTGGCTGCCGGAATAGTCAAACTCGCAGGCTTGTCCGATAACAATAGGTCCCGAGCCGATAATTAGTACTGATTTGATGGAGTAGTCACGTGGCATTAGTGGCGGTTTTTAGAGTGTGATTAATGCAAAAGAACTTGGCAATAAAACACGGTGTGTCGGGGGGCGAAGATAGAAAATGAGCGTAGAACCTGATTAATTCAACTCATTTTTTGCTGAATAAATTATCCGTTAATGTTAGTATTTAACTATTTGGGCTTAGGGTCTAATTAGCATATTCGCTTTTTGTTTTATGAGCCCCCTCTTAATCATCGCTATTGCTCTTTCTGCGCTCTACTTGTTTTTGGTGCTCTATTTCTGCATCGGTTGGTGGCGAATGAAAAAACAAGAATATGCAGAAACAAATGATTTGCCTTTTGTCAGCATCATTATACCTGTTCGCAATGAGAGCGAAAATATTCAGGCCTGTTTAAAAGCAGCTTTGGCGCAACAATATCCAAAAAACCGTTTTGAAGTCATTTTAATTGATGACTATAGCACCGACCCAACACTAAGGTTAGCGAGAGAGTTTACGGATAGCAATTTACTGGTGCTCGATTTGATGCAATACTTGGGCAGTTTTGGAGAATATGTGCCGAACAAGAAAAAAGCAATTGCCTTAGGCGTTAAAAACGCAAAAGGAGATTTGATTTTAACGACTGACGGTGATTGCGTAATGGAAGACAAATGGCTGATGACCATGGCGCAGTTCTACATTAACAATAACTACAAATTGGTGACCGGTCCGGTGATGATAAAGCCGGCTAAATCTCCACTAGCATGGTTTCAACAGTTAGACGTGATGAATATGTTGGGGATTACCGGTGCTACAATCCAGAACGGCTTACCAACTATGTGCAATGGCGCTAACCTAATGTACGCCAAAGAGGTGTTTCATGTCGTGGAAGGCTTCAAAGGCAATCACGAGGTGCCAACGGGTGACGATATTTTTTTGATGCAGAAAATAAATGCAGCTTACGATAATGCCATTGGTTTTGTCAAAAACTTTGATGCCTGCGTGTTCACTCAACCCGAGCCCACGTTTGGTGAGTTCGTTGCGCAACGTGTGCGTTGGGTGTCGAAATCATCACGCTTCAGCGACATAAAAGTGGTGAGCATTCTCTACTTTGCTTATTTGTTCAACCTATTTATAGTGTTGACGGCTTTGGCCTGCTTTCAACCTATCGAGATGCCTTGGTTACCTCTAGCAGTGGCCGGTGGGACAAAGTTGTTTATTGATTTAGTATTCGATATTTCATTGCTAGTGTTTTTCCGTAAGTGGTTATTGTTTTTACTTTTACCCATCACAGAGGTTTTTCACATTTTATATGTAGTCGTGATTGGCGTTTTGAGCTTGACCGGCAAGTATAGATGGAAAGATCGTTTGGTAGAATAATCATCGCATGACCCACCCACAAAAAAGCACGTCCTTAAATCAAAAAGCATGGATGCGTCTCAAACGCAATAAGAGCGCTATGTTTGGTTTGGTCATCATTTTGCTTTCCGTGTTTGTTTCTGTTTTTGCTTATCTCATTTCACCTGACAATTCCCCATCAGCCAACGAGCAGATTTTACAACTCGAAACTCATGAACCGGGCTACAGTACTCAGCTTTTTTTATTACCTAAAGACAACTTAACGAGCACAGGTTTTTTTGAAGGTTTATACAACGGTAAAAAGAAAAATTATAATCCCATTCCAATTTTGAGTTATCGCATATCCGGAGACACTTTGCACTATGTTGAGTATCGCGGCAAATCGTTTAGAGAAGAAAGCAGAGCCATCGCCCTTGCGGCCATCGTACCTGCTGACGTGGTAAACAAACAAGAATTTGTTACCCAAAATTTAATCGGCAGCAAGAATTTTTTGCTCGGCACGGACAAGTTTGGCCGCGATATTTTTTCGCGGCTAATCATTGGTACTCGAGTATCTCTTTCGGTAGGATTAATTTCAGTTTTCATCTCGCTAATCATTGGCATTGTGCTTGGGGCAATTGCTGGCTATTTTAGAGGATGGGCAGACGAAATTATCCTTTGGGTAATTAATGTGTTTTGGAGCATACCGACTTTACTTTTGGCGATGGGATTATACATTAGTGCGGGTAGTTTGATTGAGAATAAATTGGTGATGATTTTTATTGCCGTGGGCCTAACCATGTGGGTAGAAACGGCACGTATCGTGCGCGGACAGTTTCTATCTATTCGCGAAATGGAATTTGTAAGTGCAGCTAAAAGTCTGGGCTTTGGCGACACACGAATAATTTTCAAACACATTTTGCCCAACATTACCGGACCAATCATTGTAGTGGCATGCTCCAACTTTGCTAGTGCCATATTGGTCGAAAGTGGATTGAGTTACATTGGCTTAGGCATTCAACCACCGGCACCAAGCTGGGGAAGCATGCTAAACGAATACAAAGATTTTATTGACACCAATAAAGCTTATCTTGCACTATTTCCGGGTGTCGCGATTATGTTGTTGGTTTTGGCATTTAATTTGGTAGGTAATGGTCTACGCGATGCATTAGATGTGAAAGGGCAGTTGGATTAGTATGAACAATTTAACTGATATTGCGTATATATCTTACCGCGAAAGCAAGAACGAATAAAATAAAATGGCAGAGTTAGAGTTTTCGGAGTTAGACTTTTTCAAAAAGCGATTGAGTTCTACAGAGCGTTTGCTAGCAATTAAGCAACAGCAAATCGACTCACTGCTCGAGATTACCCGAGCGGTGAATAACAACATGCCTATCACTGCACTAGCGAGAATTTATGAGAACATTATCCACGCACAGCTCGGGGTAAAAACTATCGCACTTTTTATTCGCGATAAAGACAACATCCCAATGTGTATTACTCCAGGCGATTTGCCAGGCAACATTGTTAGCTATGATGTAACGACAAAATTCAACAACATCAGCTATATCACTCCAACCGCAGCCTTTCAAGATGAGATATTAAAAGACTTTGAATTTCTCATCCCCGTGATGCACAAAAAAGACCCGGTTGGTTTCGCTTTGATTGGCTCGTTTAGCAATGATAGCAACGACACCAAGGAGGAAAAGCTAAAGTTTATCCAAACTATCACCAATGTAATCGTAGTGGCCAACGAAAACAAAAAATTGTTTAAAAGCCAAATTGACCAAATGGTGATGCAACGCGAGTTGAAGCTGGCGGCCGATATGCAAAATATGTTGGTGCCGTCCGATTTGCCAAACAATGAACGAATTGAAGTTTCAGCCTTCTACAAGCCGCACACCAACATTGGTGGTGATTACTATGACTTCATTCAAATCAACGAAAATGAGATCGCTTTTTGCATAAGCGACATTTCAGGAAAAGGAATTCCTGCTGCTATTTTGATGGCCAACTTCCAAGCCAATATGCGCATATTACTCACGCGAAGATATTCATTGCCTCAGTTCATAGAAGTGCTTAACACCAAAGTATTGGAAATTACAAAAGGCGAGAAATTCATTACCCTATTTATAGCCACCTATAGTTATGTGACCAAAAAAATGACTTATGTGAATGCCGGTCACAACCCGTCCATACTGTACAATAATGGTGAAATTCACTTGCTCGATAAGGGTTGTACTATCTTGGGTATGTTTGATACATTACCTTATGTTAACTACGGTGAGTTGACTATTGAACCAAACTCTTTATTAATTAACTATACTGATGGCCTTTCTGAAGCAGCGAACAATGATGGCGAACAATTTGAAATGGAACGTTTAGTCGCTTTCATTCAACAGAATAATGAATTGTCGGTTTCCGACTTTAACACTAAGCTAGTTGATAAAGTAATTGCGTTCAAACAAGATACTGATTTTGATGATGATATCACGCTACTCAGCGTTAGGTTTCGCTAAACGATGTTTAATATCTAGCGAAATAATTAAACCTATGGCGATATAATAAAACGGTCCGACCTTATCGCTTTCTAGCAAATCGCTCAGCAACAAATTGATATAGACCATAGCTATCACTACTAAAAGCACCAATACAATTTGCTTATCGGTTTGGTCCTTAATTCTATGGTAAACCATTTCACCATAGACCAGCAACACTATCGTAAACAACACAAATGCGATTAAGCCTACAATACCTTGCTCAGCCAAAATGAGTAAAAAATAATTATGTGCTGTAGAGCGCTCGGGATTGTCGCTCACATAAGTTTCAAAACTCGTCACTGTGTAGTGCATATAATTGGGATAAAAATTCCCGGGGCCAAAACCCATCATTGGTTTATCCTTGGCCATTTGCAAAATAGCCACCCAACGATAAACACGCTCCATACTACTCACATCTTTGCCTTCGAAAGTGGATGACAGGTGGTCATTAAACCCATCGTGCATTACCGTTTCTTCAAAGTCCGGTGCAAAGTCAAGATAGCGATTGTCGGTCAAGAAATAAATACCACCTGCCGTAGTTAACAGCAATACTATGGCGAAAGCAGGCTTCATTAATTTTTGTTTCACTATAAATACAAATGGAGCAATAAAAAGCAAAGCTATGTAGCATGTGCGGGTGTAGGACAAATAGATAGCGACCACGTATAGCAAAAGCGAAAAAGATAATAATCTGTGCGTAAAGGTACCGGGGTTATACCATTTTCTGGCTAACCAAACAAAGGGCAAAAAGATGGTGACAATTGCTGCATAACTCACATGATTCCTAAAAAAAGGCATCATTGGTTTGTTGATGTCTTCAAAGGAAAACCCTTGAAAAGCATGACGAATTATTACTGAAATGATTAATCCTGTGAGTGGCAAATAGACGCACCAAAAAGCTTTTTTTAAATCATCTCTAGTTTTAATAACTATGGGAGTGAGCACAGCAAAAGTAGTAATGTACCAAACCTTTGATAATAATACTTTAGTTGAAACCAATTCGTTGACTGAAGTGATGGTGGTGATAAAAACACTAAATAAATGTATGCCCAGAAACACAGAAATTACGTGAGCGAAAAAGCCGGTAGGAAGCATTTGTGGTTTCAACAAAACATACACAAATGTGATAAGCATTAAGCCAATCATGAGTGGTTCATCCGGAAGATCTGTACCTAGAGAAGGTGTAAAATTATACTCGATGGAGAATGGTAGAGTAAACAACAACAAAAAGTAAATGGCCTTGAAATCAGTAATGGCTACATACGCTATAATAAGCGCAAAGGGTATTAAAGCTAAATAATATGCCTCGGTAGTCATTGCAGCTAGTACCGAACCAATGCTCACTGCGGCTAATCCAAGCAGTACGCTCCATTGTAATTTGTGAACGGACAAGGTCAATTATAGCTGTCTTTTAATATTACCAATTTGCTCAATAAACAGAACGCCAATTAATAGGCTAAACAAAGTCACCATCATAGTTACTGTCACTACAATCCAACGAACAGGTTTTTCTCTGCGATCGGCTGTAAATGCTTTTTCTACAATAAACAAAGAAGAAGAGTTACTCTTCAATGCAATAGCCATTTGTTCTTTAATATTACTACGGTTGTTTAGTTCTTTGAGGGCGTTTTCTTGCTTATCTAGTAAGGCTTTGTACTGTTGAACTGCTTTGAAGTCTGTACCATTCACAATGACTGAACCGTCTGCGCCCGATGATACACGAATATTATATTTGGAAGACAAAAACGAAAGTGTATCCACAAAATCCTCTACCTTTTGTTGCTGTTCTAGAATCTGCCCGGCAATAAGGTTATACAAATTTGTTTTACTTTCATTAATCTGTTGCTTATTCAATTCATCTACTTTTTCTACAATGGCGTTCACCACAGCAGAGGCAATTTTGGGGTCGGTATCATAAAGAGAAATCTCAACAGCTTCCTGTTCGGTTTTAATAACCTTGAAATTCTTCTCTAATTTCTTCATCACCTTAGTCTTCCAATACTTTTCACTACGATCAATTTTGTAATGCTCTACCAATTTGAATGAGTCAATAATATAATCCATTACGGGAGCAGATCGAGCAATAGTGAGAGTTCTATTCACATCGCCTTTATTTCCAAAATACTCTACCTGAGCACCGGAACTTTCTGTATTAAAAATCATAGCACGATCATTTAGATACTGATTAGTGGGATAGAACGTGCTCCATGAATAATAATACTCATCCATAACAAAAAGCGAGAAAAATGCTGCAATAAAACTTGCTAATAAGGTTATAATAGATATTGGTTTCCACCACTTTAGTAATACACGTATGCTACCTACTAAATTGAAATCGTCATTCATTGTTTCTATAATTTAAATTATATGTGATATATTTTTAAAATTCCTTTTGAGTTAAAATTGAACGTTATCTAACTCCGGAAATAAACATAAATATTTAGTTGACAATTCATTTCATGAAAATCAAATTTATAGCATTAATTGAAAATATGTAGCTAATTGTACTAAAATTGGTGCGGAAGACCAATGCACATAAACATTGACTACTGTCTGTTTCAGTTTATGGTTTTTTGGTAGGCGGTTTTTCAACAGGGAATTAGGTATTTTTAAACGCGAGTTGAAAAATGTACAACAAATTGTTATCATAGAACATAAACATGAAAGGGAGTTATTTAGACAAATTAAGTAAGGTAGAATCACTATCGATGGGCTCAAAATTGGGACGCTTTCTCAATAATCCGTTTAAGTATGCCTTTGCAATAGCTTTTAGAGGATTAATATATCCCATCACAGGGCATGAATTAATTACAACTACTACATTATTTTGGGGAAAGAAAATGACTTTGGCACTACCCTCTGCTACAGATATATATTTAATGCAGGGCAAATCACACTCGTCTGAAATTAGACTTGCAAAGTTTTTAATTCACTGTTTATCCGAGGGATGTTGCTTTTTAGATATTGGAGCACATTACGGATACTTTACCCTATTAGGGTCCGAACTAGTCGGCAAAACAGGCAAGGTCCTATCATTAGAGCCTTCAACAAAAACATTTTCAGTACTAAAAACAAATACAAGTAAGAGCGAGAATATTCAAGTTTTTCAAAATGCTGTTTCAGATAATATCGGCACACTAACTTTTTATGAATTCCCTTCCAAATATTCCGAGTACAATACTCGCGATCCGCTACAATTCAACAAGGAAAAGTGGTTTCAGAAATACAAGCCTAATCAGGTTAACATAGAATCTATCACAATTGACCAAATTATAACTGAGAATAATTTTGTTCCAAATATTATAAAAATAGATGTTGAAGGAGGAGAATA
>CANGXE010000067.1 GCA_947457525.1 Bacteroidota bacterium
ACAATCTTAATGCCCGATGTGCCGGGAGTCCAAGTAAGTGTAGTATCCGCAAAAACAAAATCGGTGCTGTTAGTGGCCGTAGTGAAAGATGGTATTATAGAGACAGTAACGCTCGTTGAATTACTACTTGTTAAGTTCAATGACACCGGCACATTGATTTGCCCTATGTTCTCGAACTGTATTTGAGAACCTATGGCCATGGTTACTTGCGCTACATCATTATCTAATAGGGTAAGTGTTGTGTTGGCTACGGTACCTAAAGCTGCGTTGGTTGGATTTGATAAGGCAAAAAGAATAGTTTCATTACCTTCAACAATAGCATCATTCACAATATTAATGGTTACGGGAATTGATGCTGTGGAAGAAGCGGGAAATGTAATTGTTGTTGGTGTAAACGAGTAATCTACACCATTGGTAGCTGTACCTCCCGTAACACTAACATCTACTGTAGTAACCACTGCACTTGGATTGGCGATAGTCACCACCAAGTCTATGCTACTGCCCCCTTCATTTACAGAGTAAGTAGCGGATGAAAATTGAACGGTTGTGGATGAAACATCATTATCGGTGATGGTTAAAGCCAACAAACTATCCGGTCCAATCAATCCACCCGATGAAGAATTGCGCAAAACAAAACCCAGCACCTCAGTCCCTTCTACTAAAGCATCATCCGTAATGGTGACCGAAACCGGCAAACTGTCTGCACCACAAGGTTGAAAAGTTAAGGTAAGTGTGGTGTAATTATTGACATCAACAGCATTACCATTTTTGATCACCACATCAACCGTTGATGTAGCAAAAACATTTTGCGCTTTTACATGACCCAAAGTGACTGTTCCGGCTGCTTCACCGAAAGTCACAGCAGATGTATTGAATGCAAAAGTGGTGTTGGGGGCATTGCAAAAATATTGATTAACATTTGTTGCATTGGGCGTGCGGTTGCGAGCTGTTTGCCAACAAAAATTTGAGTACGAAGTGCCTGAGCCACCCAATTGCAAAGAAAATCCAACAAGAGTGCTGCCTGTTTCAGAAACACCAACGTCAGTTGAGGTAATCCCGGTCGCTCTACCGGTCAAAGCAGTGAAAGATCCTTCGTAAGATAAAAACTGTAAAATAGTATCTGTCTGTGTGACATTACAACCGGTAGCTACCGGTGCATACTCCAGAGCTATTCC
Organism: Bacteroidota bacterium; assembly: GCA_947457525.1. Taxonomy (GTDB): domain Bacteria; phylum Bacteroidota; class Bacteroidia; order Chitinophagales; family LD1; genus Bog-950. Next base: position 1,176 of record CANGXE010000067.1, read on the forward strand.
GTCATTGATACCATTCTGCATGCCATCTTGTGACTTTGAAAACCATACAGCACCAAATCCACAACCTTGGTCAGGAATAACGCCTGTCAAAACATCTGTGCTATACACTTGCCCTGTAGAAACACCGCCATTGTAGAGGTAAACTTTATAGCAAGATAAGTCGGTCCCTGCCGGACCGGCAATCTCATAACCTTCCAATGTGTCTGTACCTGCATTGTCGTAATGAATTTCATTAATCCAAACATTAGGAATGACAACAGTTTGCGCCATGGCCAACTGAAATCCAAGAAATGCTGTAAATAAAAAAGCGAGTTTTTTCATGGTTAAAATTTATGGTTCAAATTTCGCAAATTAAGTGGAGTAATAAAGCCTACAATCAGCAATGTGGATGAAAGGTTTATAAATATGCTTTTCGGAATGGGTTTAGCCCAAACATATATTTTTAATATCGCACAAAGCCTATGAAAGATGAATAATCAGGATGACGAAAATTTATGGAGTGGTGAACTAGAAAAAAAGAAAAAGTTACAAGCCGGCAGTCTGCTTTTGGCTGAGCCGTTTATGCCCGATGAAAACTTCAGACGCACCGTTGTGCTGATTTGTGAACACAGCCCTGCAAATGGCACAGTGGGTTTAATCATCAACAAACCTATCAACTTGCGTATCGAAGATGTGGTCGACAACTTTCCAGAATTTAAAACTCGCTTATACCTTGGTGGCCCTGTGGGCACAGACACTATGCAGTTTATCCATACCGTTGGTGATAAAATTCGTGGAAGCATTCAACTGACTGAAAATTTATTTTGGGGTGGCGATTTTGACAACTTACAACTACTCATTTCAACCAAGCAGATTGACAACAGCCAAGTGCGTTTTTTCTTGGGCTATGCCGGTTGGGGTTATGATCAATTGATGGAAGAAATTGCGGAAAACTCTTGGATTATAACAGATGCGAAAAACAAGTATATCTTTGGGGAAAAGGAAGACACCATCTGGCAACGAATAATGAATGACTTGGGTGGCGTTTATAAAAAAATGGCTAAGTATCCTGAAAATCCTCAATTAAACTAATTGCCCGGCATGAAAAGAATTCTATTCATCTATCTACTGTTTTTCACCAATATAGCCATTGGGCAAGAAAGAACGTTGAGCGATAGTGCGCAAATTTCGTTATTGACTTGTTCACCGGGCGAAGAATTATATTCTGCTTTTGGTCATACCGGTATTCGCGTTACCGATTTTAAAAACGAGTTTGATGTTGTGTTCAACTATGGCACTTTCGATTTTGAGCAGCCGGGGTTCTACACCAATTTTATCCGCGGCAGAATGTTGTATTGTTTGGCAGTAGATCGGTATGATAATTTTCGCCAACAATACATTTATGAAGGTCGAAGGGTAGAAGAACAAATCCTTAACCTTAACACAGAAGACAAGAAAAAAATATTTGCCGCACTTTTTGAAAATGCCAAAGAAGAAAACCGAAACTATCGCTACGATTTTTTCTGGGATAATTGTTGCACGCGTCCACGCGATGTGTTTGAGAAAGCGCTGGGCGATAGATTAACTTACGACTACACGGTGTTGAACAGCGACATGACGATGCGCGATGCACTAAAGCCTTGGGTAGCCAAAAAACCTTGGGTAGATTTTGGCTTTGATTTAATTCTTGGTTTGCCTTGTGAAGTGCCCGCTACTCCTCGCAATCAAACTTTTTTGCCGTCAGCTTTACAAACTTTAATTCAAGGCGCTACAATGGATGGCAAACCATTCGTACAAGAAGAAAAAGTGATTGTGGACTTACCTTTTTCACCTAAAAAATTTGAAGGCATTCATCCGCTTTTGGTCACGTTGGCGATTATGATGTTTGGTTTGTTGCTCATCTTTTTCGAGCGTTGGAAAAAAACGCACTTTTGGTGGTTTGACTTTACGCTTTTCTTCATCACCGGTTTACTCGGCACTTTCTTTTTAGGCATGTGGTTTTTCACCGAGCATTACTCTGTTCCAAAAAACTTAAATGTGCTTTGGTTATTGCCTAGTCATTTAGTGGTTTCTTTCTACTTGCTGCGTAGCCATAAATCTAAATGGTTGTCTGTTTATTTTATTCTCACATTTGTTTCGCTCATCATCTTGTTGGCGACTTGGGGCAGACTGCCACAACCATTCAACATTGCGGTATTGCCCATGATTGTGTTGATGGCCAACCGAGCGTTGCGCATTTTCCTCTACTTCAAACTCCAACAAATTGGTGAACGAAAATAATTTGACGGTTAGCAAAACGGCTCGCTTTTACACCGCGGGGCAGTTGACCGAGCAGACCAAAAAGATAGTGTTTGTATTGCATGGTTATGGTCAATTGGCTGCCAATTTCTTGCAAGAATTTAGCCCTCTGTTCAATGAGAATATTTTCTTCATCGCTCCAGAAGCACTAAATCGGTTTTATGTAAAAGGCACGTTTAATGAAGCCGGTGCCACTTGGATGACCAAAGAAGATCGTACCAGCGAAATCAAAGATTATATCAATTATTTAGAGCAATTGTACGAACAAATCATTCCGAAAAACTGTATTGCTGAAATTATATTGCTTGGTTTTTCACAAGGTTCATCTACAGTTTCTCGTTGGGCAAATGCTACTGAACATCACTTCGATAAACTAGTTTTTTATGCCGGAGAAATTGCCCCTGATGTAATTCCCCTTCAATACCACTCTCCTATTCTTGCTTCCAAAAATTATTATGCCTACGGCAATCAAGATAAATTTATTCCGGAGGCAATGTTTCAACAGCGAGTTAAGTTATACGACCAATTGAACTTAACTATTTTGCCATTTGATGGTGGGCATGATATAAAGCTAGAAGTGATAGAAAAAATCCTCAATGACTAATCTCAATTCGCCCTACCACAAATATTGACGAACTCGCAATATTGACAACGCTTTACCTCCTCAGTTTTAGTAAAAGGAATTTGGTCGTCTATCATTTCGGTTAGCAATCCTTTGAGTAACCCTTCAAATCGTTGAATGGTTATTGCATCTAACTTGTCTTCATTGCCCGATTGCCGTACGGTGTCGAAAGCCTTGCTGCTATCACGCAACCAATAAATGCCGGATCGAATAGGTTGAGCATGGCCATGAATATTGCTGTACAACAACGCATAAATGAGCAACTGCACCGACTTGCTGTACTTCGGGTCGTGAAGCAAGGTATCCCACACTTCATCTTTGAGTTGAGGAATGGTCGAGAGTTTAGATGTCTTGTAATCGGCTATCTGCACCACATGGTCAATCCGTTCTATTCTATCAATTCTTCCGTTGAGTTTGATAGTCTTCCTGCCTACTGTAATTATTGATTCTAACTTATCTTCCAATTGCTCTATGCGCATATCTACACCCGCATCGTTCAACTCTTTTAAGCGGTTAACCTCAGCTTTCAAAAAGTTTTGCGTGAGCTTCACACATACTTTGTACAACAAATAATTCTTCCCTTTCCGCAAACTTTCTTGCTCAAATCGTTTGGTTAAAAATGTTGCAATATGGTCTTGTACAACATTCTTGCTAGTTAATATCTCTTGAAGATAGTCCACATTCACCACTTGACTCAACATTGGTTTATATATCTCTTCCAATGCGTAATGCACCGCAGAACCAATGGTGGCGGACTCTAGGTTTTCCTCCATATCTTCCTCCTCACGCAAGCCGGCTATGTAGCGAAAATAAAATTGTAAGGAACAATTGATATACGCGTTTAACGAAGAAGGCGATAAACCCGAATCTGTGATAAGCTTATCGAGTTTTTGCATCACTGCTTCGTCTTTCGCTATCTCAATTTTCTGTTCAAAAACGCCATCGGGTGGGTCCACAGCATAGATACTATCTTCGATTGTTACGTTCGGCAAATAACGAAACTCATGTTGCAATTGTAAGACGAAGCGACTCTTCTCACCTCCGCCCAACTCATCGGGCTCGGTGTTATACAAAATATGAACGGTTTCAGCTTGATGAAACAAGCGATAAAAGAGATAAGCACTCACCGCATCTCTATCTTTGTAAGTAGAAAGATATTGCTGTCGCATTTCGTAAGGAATGTAAGTATTCGTGTGTTTCCCTCCGGGCAAAATGCCCTCATTCGCAGATAGAAAAATGACATGCTTAAAGTTCAATGAACGTGTCTCCTGCAAACCCATAATCTGCAATCCTTCTATCGGGTCACCTTCAATCGGCACTCGCTCGGACTTGAATTGATCGCGTAAAATAGCCACTAATGTTTTGACAGAAATCGATTCGCCAGTAGCAACAATCGGCTTAACGCGATTAAAGATGTTCAATAAACGAAAAGCAATTTCTGTATCCGTAGAAAATTGCAACTGTTTGTTTCTAACTTGCTGAATGAGTTTAGTCAACAAGCTATCCGCTAAGTTGGCCAAATAGGTTAAAAATTGCTCAGCTGTAGTTCCCTCAAAAAATAACTCATAGCTTTTGTTCGCACAAGCTGTATGAATTTCGTCTGCGCTAATCATCACTCTGTTTTGTCGCTTCATGCGATGCACAAACTTGGCTACATTTACCTCACCCACTAGTAACTTAAAAAAGCTGTGCTGCAGTAAGTCAAACACATCTTTGTAGTAATACCTCAACCGTCCATTAGCCGCCAAATACTTCTGACTACTCTCTTGCAGATTGAACAAAGTTTCAAACAAAGTTGCGGTTCTACTGCCGGTTATATTCAATCCCATCGTAATGTTTAACGAAGTGATTTCAATGGGCATATTCGCTAGCAAAGGACTAAGCAATTTTTCATCAGGCATCACAATCACTGTGTCCAATGCATTCTCTTTCGTAACGTGCAACTTGTGCTTAAGCACATCACTGAGCACCTTTACTTGACCTATATTTTTGGCCACACCGACAATGCTAATTTTCTTATCGCCCGTTTCAATCTGTGGAGCTAATGCCTTATCCGTCACTTGAAACAACTTCCAATATTTTCGGAAATAATAACCTGCTTCTTTCAATTCATCTTTTACATAAAATGGATCAGCATCAAATAATATCTCGGTAGTGGCATTCACTTTCAAAAGATTTATCAAGGCTTCGTCTACTTTATTCAATCCGCTGAAACCAATAAGATAAACAGCATCTACATCGTACTTAAAAGAAGATGCTTCTTCTTCAACCAATTGTCGCAGCACTAATCCTCGATAGCCTTTCTTGTTGCCCACTAACCTCTCGCGCAAGGCATGATACAAAGCGCCAAAGTCCTCCCAAAATTTTCGGTATTGCAATTTATACTCCGTTGGTTCACCACCGGGTTCATAAATCTTCATGCTTTGCAAAGCTTCTAAATCTCGGAAGAATGCAGATGGATCTACTAGTTGTAAATCCAATTCATCAAAGTCGGCCAAGAGCACATTAGCTGTTGCAAAAAAATCATCTAGCGGTAAAAGACCTCCAAGCTCACGATGGCAATCGTGCATCGCCAACACCAACTCCAAATTATCGGTCATCAAAAAATCAGTGTGGCTCAATGCCCAATTATGTAGTGTTGAAACTTCAGGCGCAAAAATGGCAGTCTTGGCTAATTGCTTAAGCTCATGTTTAAAATAAGTGCAGGAGCGTTGGTTGGGCATCAACACTAAAACTCGGCTCAGACTAGCTCCGTGTTTGGTAAATATTCTTTGCGCGCAGCGTTGTAAAAAATTGGTCATATCACCTCCTCCAGTTTATTCAAAGCTGTGTAATAAATTAATTTCTTCTCCACCACAAATCCCGCTTCGCTCAACCATTGCGCATAGTCATTCAATTGTTGTCGGTAGCTATCTTTCTCCTTGCCGGTTTTATAATCTAGAATGACCGCTTGGTTATCGCTCACGATAATCCTATCCGGAATTCTGGTTTTCGAATCCTGCCTAATCAATGAGCGCTCATTAAACACTTTTACCTCCGGTTGAAAATATGGTGCTAACTCTGGATGATATACAATAGCCTTTAACTGTTGAGCTACTTCTTCAGTTTGCTCCGCACTTAACCAAGCATCAGCTTTCAACTTTCGGATAACTGCATCTTCATCTCCGACATACTTTATTTGACGAAGCAAATCATGCAACA
>CANGXE010000068.1 GCA_947457525.1 Bacteroidota bacterium
TCGGGTGAGCTTCTGCCTCCCAACTTTCTTTCACATCGCACCAAGGACAACCCACATCACAACCACCCAGGCGCACAAAGTAAGCCGCCACACCTTGATACGCCCCTTCGCCTTGAATGGTGTAGAAGTGTTCCATCACCGGCAATTTACCAACTGTAGACGAGGCCAAATTCATGTTTGCAAAATGAAATAAATCAACTAAAAATCAGTCGCGCAATATCAACAAAAAAGGTTGCCTGATTGGTATTTCAGACAACCCCTTTACTAATTTTCAGCCTAAAATCACTCTTTAAGCTCAAAAATGTCTTTGTCGTACTTAGCGCCCGCCAAGTGGAGCTTATCGTTCACCACCGGAATGCTTACCGTGGCGTATTCATTATCATCGCCATAATAGAACGTCAACTGCACCGCAAAATCCTTTACATCATCTGCTTTGTATTTTTCATCGGCCTTCATCAAAATCACTTCTTTGCCATCGCGGATGATGTTGACGTTTTCATTCAGCGCCACAAAGGTCATGTCGGGTGTGTATGTCGGAATTTTATCCGCTACCTTCGAACGCTTTAGTTTAATCTTTACAGTGTTCACACTTTTCTCGCTGCTCGAGTAAGCCACCAAGCCTATCAGGTTTTCTTCCTTGCGTTCTTGAATTGGTTCTTTCACTGTGCCGCGAGACGTAAACCCTACAAAACGCTTGCTTTTTACGTTTGGAATAGACACCAACATTTCACTGTAAGACGCTTCAAATATTTTACGCCCATCCAGCAAACTAAATCTGGTGATTAAATCCTCCTCTCCGTCTTGCCCTTCGAGCACCGCCTGCAACGAATTTGTTTTATCGCGCAGGTGCAAGTCCGTGGCAACAAACTCCGTCTCCCAACTTCGCACTTTGTTGTCTAACACGCTCCTTGCGCTGATTTGATACACTTTGTTTTTGTTCACCGAGTCAGCAAAACACAAATCCGTTTTCGTGATTTTGAGCAACAAAGGAGATTTCTTTCCTCCTTCATACACATCTACCATCTCGTAACTGATGCTAGTCTGTTGAATGCACACCCGCCCATCGTTGTCAAACACCCTCACCGAAGACGAAGCCGTGTCTTCATACAACTTGGCGGCATTGTCATATTGGATAATAGCGGTAGAGATGTCCGCATCAGCGGCATTCTTCTTCTCCTTGCAGGCAGAAAATAGCCCCAGCGAGAGTAAGAGCAGAGCAAATAGTTGACTTTTCATATTCTACAATTTTTGTTTGGCGGCTTGCAATGTATTGAGCAAAAGTGAAACCACTGTCATCGGCCCCACACCTCCCGGCACAGGCGTAATGGCACTAGCTTTCTTACTCACATCATCAAATTTAACATCTCCTTTCAAACGCCACCCGGCTTTAGATGTTGTGTCGGTGACGCGCGTAGTACCCACGTCTATCACCACCGCCCCTTCGCGCACCATGTCTCCGGTCAGAAACTCCGGCTTACCCAATGCTGCTATAATAATGTCGGCTTGTAGCGTGATATCCTTCAGGTTCTTCGTCCGCGAGTGACACACCGTCACCGTGGCATTTCCCGTAGGCAACTGTCCGCTCATCAATATACTCATCGGGCGGCCCACAATGTTGCTTCGCCCAACCACCACACAATGCTTGCCTGAAGTCTCGATGTTATATCGCTCCAATATTTTCGTAATTCCCAGCGGAGTAGCCGACACAAAAGCCGGCAAACCGAGCGTCACCTTGCCCACATTCACCGGGTGAAATCCATCCACATCCTTGCTCGGGTCTATCGCCATTATCACCTTATCGGCAGAAATATGCGCGGGCAGCGGCAACTGCACAATAAACCCATCTACGTCCGGGTCAGCATTCAACTTCGCCACCTCTTGCAGCAGCTCCGCTTCGGTCATGGCGCTGTCGAAGTGCAGCATCGTTGACTTAAACCCCACCTGCTCGCAGGCCTTCACCTTGTGCCCCACGTAGGTCAAACTTCCCCCGTCTGTGCCCACCAAAATAGCCGCCAAGTGAGGCTGCTTCTTGCCTTGGCTCACCAATTGATCCACTTCCGTTTTTATCTCCGATTTCAGCTCATCGGCCAACTTTTTTCCATCGAGCAGTAGCATGCGTATATATTTTCCGCAAAGTAAATCAACGCTGAAATGTTTCTACGAATTTTTATTCACAAGGGGGGAGAAAACCCACCCGCGTCCCTACGCAAAGCCGTAGGGACTTTGCTTCATTATGGCTGGTTACTGAGATCTTTCTTGAGCTAATCCTCCGCGCCACGCTGCCTCGTGCTGTGGACTATTTCGACCATCGGAAAAACAGCCACATCATTAGCACATCACCCCATTAGCATATTAGCACATTAACTAATTAGCATATTAGCCCATCTACTCCTTTACCAACTTCCCACTCCGCACTAATCGCCCATCTTCTACCAAACTCCAAACGTACATACCATTTGCCCAATCTTGGGTAGAAAAAGTAGTGAGTTCTTGAAGCAGGGTTTGTTTGGCTACGGTTCTGCCGAGCAAGTCGGTGATGATGAGCTCCGCTCCGTTGAGTTGTGCGTTAGTCACTTTGATGCTCACGTAGTCTTGTATAGGATTAGGAAACACCTGCACCTTGATAGAAGCATCAAAGTAAGTAATAGAAACATACTGCTTCGCTTCGCACGTATCATCACTAAAACATCCATTTTTATCTATGCTCATAATGAAAGCGACTTGGCGATCAAGTGTATCAGATGTACTGCCGCTCAATACGTAACCTCTTTTTTGAGGCAAAGTATCAATACCCGTCATATAATAAAATGTTGGGTAAATTCCTAGCGCTACTCCTTGCAAATTCATGTACTCGGCTTCCCATAGTTTACTACCATCTTCAGCTAAGCATATTACCCATCCACCTACCGCATTGTCACCGCATAATATATAGAAATCATCTAGCCGCAACGCATTACGCAAATTGTTATAGATACGTCCGGTGGGAAAAGAACCATCTGCAATCCAATATTTAGTCCAAGTCTGATTTAACGAACTATCCAATTTGTGGATATACAAATGCCAAATATCATCAAGGTTAGAGTTTGGGTTAGGTGTATTCACATAGCGCATGATTAGCATGCTCCCATCTGTTGGATTATAGTCCAATAAGTAACATTCTCCGCGACCTATTGGCAAAGGCCTATCAGATACCAAATCGCCATTTCTATCTACTTGCACTACTCTTCCATACCAATCTAGATACTTTCCTGAGGTGGAGGCGAAAATAACTCCTGAGTCGGCTGTCGCAAATATACCTCGGGATAGCTCTATATCATCCCATTCATACGTCCTACTCCAAATTAAATTTAAGTCAGTATCTACCTTTATCAAAAGATTGGAACTCCTTTCAGCAATAAAGGAATCTCCCATAACTCCGTAAGCGTAAAAAAAATCACCACTTTGTTCAAAATATAAAAATATAATCGCTGAGTCGTTTACAAAAGAAGTGCGTTTTATTAGTTCCCCATTACTAGTCCATTTAAATAACTCGCCTTGTGATTTATTTTGTGCTGTCAACTGCCAACCGGCACCATAAATAAAACTATCTCGGCCTACAATTAATGACCCAGTCAAGCCTGGTGTGTAATAGGTGCTGTCTTTGGAAACATCAAACTTAGATATTTTTTCTAGATACCCTTGACTATCAAAAATTCCTAAATGTAACTCGGCAGTCGACCACCCCGGTTTTTCATTAAAACCATATTCGTAAATTTTACCATTAGCATACTTTACATCAATCGCCCAAGATTGAGGTACAGTGTCATAATCATGTCTAAAAAAGAAGTTGGACTGATTGTATCCTATTTTGCTACAAAATAGGATACACCACATTAGTAAGTATCTCATGGTCTAATGTTGAACGGTTACCTTTGTTGATATTAAAACATGAGCTATTTGCTGATGTCATTACGGCATACATATAGCGTTCACCATTAGCTAATCGAGGACTAATTGCAAAAGAAGCAGGAAAAAAATCGAAACAATTTCCTTGTCCACCAATAGCAAGAAAACAATCTGTACAAAGTTGAGTTTCAGGTACCACTATACCACCATTAGCCAAATCTGTACTGTATTCAACATAGTAAAGTCCAACGCTGCTTAATGTAGCTGGCCCTGTGTTTCCTGTCTGATCTTTCCTAGAATAAATAATGTAGTAGGTATTACATTCCGAACCCGGTTTAGGACAAACACCAACTTCACTAGAAATAATTGATGAATTGGGACCAGTATTTAAGATGGAATACATTTGAGATTGAGTTAGACCACCCAGACCGTCATCTTGAAAAACTGTATTATCCGACACAAAAAACTCCGTCTCGTTTATGCTTCCATTTGTCCAATAAGCTCCGTTACTAACGAATTGAGAAGGCGACACATTAGTTGGGGTGATAACAGGTGTAGTATAACTACTCATATCTATAATATTATCTCCTGTGTACCAAAATCGAGATTGTACACTTTGTCCGTTGCTTATCAATTGCATAATGCAAAATGACAGTACAGCAAGCGTAAATTTCCAACTAAAGGTTTGGCAATGTTTAATGGTTTTCATAGGCTATGGTTTTTAATGGTTTACATTTTGATAACTTTTTTGACCCATTTCTTATCTTCAGCTAATAAGGTCAAAAAATACATTCCTGGTTTCAATTCACTTGCATCAATCCTTTTTTCAAGGTAGGTAGTTATCTCACTTTGGTAAATTATTCTACCTTCAATATCTGTAAGCTGTAAATCTATTTTTGAATATTGATTGTCATCAATCTTAACATTTATGTACTTTTCAAATGGATTGGGTGAAACAGATATAATCAAACTGCTCTCGATTTTCGGCACATCTGTAATGCACCATTCTTCCACACAACCAGTGCTATCCAAAAGAACCAGACCCGTGCAACCCGGACAATCAATACTAGATAAATAAAATACTATTGCTAGTTTCCCCCCATCCAACAATACCATATCCTCTCCCCTGCTAGAAGGAAAAGTGTCTATCGGAAAAATCTTTTCTGATTGTACACTTAAATCATTTTTATTGTATTTAATTATTCGGATTAATTCTGGTGAATATGTTATGTTGCCTTGCACGAATGACACATAGCCTTTTTGTAAAGTGTATATATAATGGGAGTCACTAAGAACTTTAACAATGCTATTAAAGCCTGGGAAACTATCTGTAACTACAGATAGTACTTTGCCAGTATCATTGACAAGAATTAAACCTGCCTCATCCCCAATTTCGCCAGTAACTACAATTATTTTTTCACTTAACCGCTTCGCAGAAAAACCTATTCCCAATTCATTTATTGCTTTCTGCATGATCAAATTCCCATCATTCAAATTAATATGCATCAATAACAAACGAGATTCTAAAATATTTCCTACCAGCTCTGGTGTTGTACCTACTACAAAAATTGTACTATCATTTAGCTCAAACAAATCGTAGCAAACAGCTAAATATTGCGAATTGTAAGTATGTTGCCATATTATATTACCTGATGTATCTACTTTAGCTAGAAAGACTCTTCCCCCAACAGAAGAGTTACATGCTGCAACTGCCCCCCCGACTAAAAGACAAGCATCCGAGGTTGATTTGATTACACTAAGAACACCACATGTATCTGTATTAGCAAGTAAATTTTTAACCCAAATAGTCTCCCCAACGCTATTCCTTTTTGATATGCCGGGTTGAGCATCTAAAATGGAGGCTGTGTATATTAATCCACTAAATTCAATGACATCTTTTATTCCATCATTAAAGGTAATCCTATCTTTAACCTCCCAAATCAAGTTCCCTTGACTATCAACTTTACGGAGTTGCATTTTTGCCATGCCTGGGGTATCCGGCTCTCCTGTGCCTCCTCCTATCAAGAAACCACCATCCAATGTTTTTTCAATACATGTAGGCCGACTAGGTACGTATTGGTTAGGTAAACTGGATGGTTGGCCCGGATAAATGCGTACAAAAGGGCTTTGTGCTTTAAGTAAACCAAAGCTTACTAATACAAAAACTATAAATACATATCGTATGCCATTTTTCATACTCAAATCTAACCTATATAGGTTTAAAGTTCAACATCTCATTGTCATGGTTTTGTTAAATTAAATCTCTGCCTCAACTAACTCAATATCATACTAAATTCTATATACTCATTTTGTACTCTTATTAATTCGTGGCATAAATATTTATCTCCCTTTGCTCCTTCGCTTCTTTGCTGCAAAAAACAAAAAAACCGCCCCATCTCTGGAGCGGCTCTAATCTAACCCTTGTGTTCTTAGTGTCCTTCGTGGTTAAACCATTTTCAATTTACGGTGTTGGTGACTCTGGGTTAATCACATAATGCTTAAAGCTAGTCACACCCGTGCTGATAGTAAATTCAATCGGCACTGGCTCAAACCCCGGCTTTCTTAGGAAACCCGTGTATAAACCCACCTCTAAGTTCGTAAACGGCACATATCCATCCGCATCGGTAGTTCCTATTATCACAGGTAATCCTTGTTGTTGGAAAGATACTTCTACACCAGGCTCAAACTCGTTGGTGGATCCATTGCGTATATCAATTTTCAACCCTGCTGCCCCCGGTGGTGTAATGCGGTCTATTATCCTATCCCATATAAACTGATTTCTTTTTGCCTCGTTGTCGATAAACACCACTTGACCATCCGCACATATATCTATAGCTCTATCATAAATAGCATTGTTGGCCATGATTTTCTCTTGCGTTCCGTTCTCAGAGTTTTCCAAGGTATTCAAGAAATTTTCAACGCGTGGTTCAAAAATATCTCTAAACGCCTTCAATTCCGTGATGTACGAAGTTGGCATGTTTAAATTAGTTTCTAATACTGACTGGTTCAACTCAGTAAAACTAATCGCTGAGTTAATCGAACATTGCAGGCGAAGGCATAAATTAAAATTTCGTTTAATAAAAAGTTTAATTCTAAACAACGCAGGTCGTCTATTTGACCAACCATGGCGTGACAACCATTCTTGAGCAACAGTGTGTAAACAATTTTTTTTTGATGTAGGGAGCGCAAGGCACTAAAACTAACAGCGGCTAATATAAATTAGCTGCATTGCGGTTCTAAAGAAATTTTTTATATTTGGAGAGCTATTTTTAAAAGTAAGTTTGTACTTCAAAATCGCCAACTTCTTTTAGTCGCAAACCGTTAGCGATAACTCTATAACGA
>CANGXE010000069.1 GCA_947457525.1 Bacteroidota bacterium
CTCAGCAGCCATGTCTTTAGGTAAACCGCACTCGTGCAATTTCAACTCTGGGCCTACAACGATGATAGAACGACCGGAGTAGTCCACACGTTTACCCAATAAGTTTTGACGGAAACGACCTTGTTTACCTTTCAACACATCGCTCAATGATTTCAACTGACGACCACCTTCTGCTTTAACTGCATTCGACTTACGTGAGTTATCAAACAATGAATCGATTGCTTCTTGCAACATACGCTTTTCGTTGCGCAAAATCACTTCCGGTGCTTTGATTTCCACCAATCGCTTCAAACGATTGTTGCGGATAATTACTCTGCGGTATAAATCGTTCAAGTCAGAAGACGCGAAACGACCACCATCCAAAGGCACCAATGGGCGCAATTCTGGCGGGATCACCGGCAAGTATTGGATGACCATCCACTCCGGTTTATTTTCTACGTGCTCATTTGCTTCGCGGAATAACTCCACTACGCTCAAACGCTTCAATGCTTCTGATTTGCGTTGACGAGAAGTCTCGTTCGCTGCTGCATGACGAAGGCTATAAGAAAGTTCGTCTAAGTTTAATCTCGACAACAATTCTTTAACGGCTTCTGCTCCCATTTTAGCGATAAACTTATTTGGGTCGGTGTCATCCAACTGGTAGTTGTTTTTCAACTCTTCGTTGTCAAACACAGAAAGATATTCTTCTTCAGACAGTAAGTCTAAGTAAGCTACTTTTCTGTTTTCTTCGCCCTTCTCAGTCATTAAGTTTACTCCGTTAGCTGCTCTGCCGGGTTGAACCACCACATAGCGCTCGTAGTAAATAATGCTCTCTAGTTTTTTAGAACTTACACCTAGCAAGTAACCGATTTTATTCGGCAAACTTTTGAAGTACCATATATGTACCACAGGCACTGTCAACTTGATGTGCCCCATGCGCTCTCTGCGCACTTTCTTTTCAGTAACTTCTACACCACAACGGTCACAAACGATACCTTTGTAACGAATACGCTTGTATTTACCGCAGTAACATTCATAATCTTTTGTAGGACCAAAAACGCGCTCGCAAAACAAACCTTCCATTTCGGGTTTGTAAGTACGATAGTTGATGGTTTCCGGCTTTTTAATTTCTCCGTTTGAACGAGATAAAATTACGTCTGGCGAAGCCAACATAATCGTAATTTTAGAGAAATCAGCTCTGGGCTTTAAGTCTTTTTTGATGGCCATTGCTTTTATATTTAAAGTCTTCTTAAATGAATAGGGCGCAGAGTAGACGAGCTACTCTGCGTTATTTTTTATTGATCAATCAAATTTCAAATCGAGTGCTAAACCTCTCAACTCGTGCATCAATACGTTGAATGATTCAGGAGTGCCGGCTTCCGGTATGTTCTCTCCCTTAACAATCGCTTCGTAAGCTTTTGCACGACCGATGATGTCATCCGATTTAACCGTAAGCAACTCTTGAAGAATGTTTGATGCTCCGTAAGCCTCGAGCGCCCAAACCTCCATCTCTCCGAAACGCTGACCCCCGAATTGTGCTTTACCGCCCAATGGTTGTTGTGTGATTAGTGAGTAAGGTCCGATAGAACGAGCGTGCATTTTATCATCCACCATGTGTATCAATTTGATCATGTAGATGATACCTACTGTAGTCAATTGGTCAAAACGCTCACCGGTTTCTCCATCATGAAGATAAGTAGAACCTAGTGTAGGTACACCGGCTTTGTCTAAGTAAGAATAAATCTCTTCCAGAGAAGCACCATCAAAAATCGGAGTGGCAAATTTCACACCCAACTTCTGACCGGCCCAGCCTAATACGGTTTCGTAAATCTGACCTAAGTTCATACGTGAAGGTACACCTAGTGGGTTCAATACGATGTCAACCGGAGTACCATCTTCTAAGAATGGCATATCCTCTGCGCGAACGATACGAGCAACAATACCTTTGTTACCGTGACGCCCCGCCATCTTATCTCCTACTTTCAGTTTACGTTTCTTAGCAATGTAAACTTTAGCCAATTTCAATACTCCGCTTGGTAGCTCATCACCTATAGAGATGTTGAATTTCTCGCGCTTGTATTTACCGGTTTCTTCGTTCATGCGGATGTTGAAGTTATGCAACATCATTTTTACTAAGCTGTTCGTCTCTTCGTCTTTTGTCCAGTTGTTACCGTCAATCACCGAATAGTCTAAATCAGTCAATACTTTTGCAGAGAACTTAGTGCCTTTGCTTATTTGCTCTTCGCGATAGATAGTAGAGATGCCCGCAGATACTTTTCCGCTCAATACGGTCATTAATTTTTCTACCAAAACAGCTTTCAAATCAGCAATACGCTTGTCGAAATCTTTATCCAATTTCTCCAACAATGTTTTCTCTTTTACCTTAGACGTTTTGTCTTTTTTGGCACGAGCGAAAAGTTGTTTGCGGATAACTGTTCCTTCTACACTTGGTGGAATTTTCAACGATGCATCTTTCACATCACCGGCTTTGTCACCAAAGATGGCGCGCAATAGTTTTTCTTCCGGAGTTGGGTCGGTTTCTCCTTTTGGTGTGATTTTACCAATCAAGATATCCCCTTCTTTCACTCTTGCTCCTACGCGGATAATACCGTTGTCATCTAAGTCTTTAGTGGCTTCTTCCGATACGTTTGGAATGTCCGGTGTCAATTCTTCTTCACCTAGTTTGGTGTCGCGAACTTCCAACTCGAATTCTTCTACGTGAATTGAAGTAAAAATATCATCACGAACTACGCGTTCAGAGATTACGATAGCATCCTCAAAGTTGTACCCTTTCCATGGCATGAATGCCACTTTCAAGTTTGACCCTAGTGCCAATTCACCTGCTTCTGTAGCAAAACCTTCGCAAAGCGTTTGGTCTTTTACTACGCGTTGGCCTTTTTTCACCAATGGTTTCAAGTTGATACAAGTACTTTGGTTCGTTTTCATGAACTTCGGCAACTTGTAAGTCACTTTATCATCTTTGAAAGAAACTAGCTTCTCTTCTTCTGTGCGGTCATAGCGAACAATGATTTCGTTAGCATCTACATACTCTACCACACCATTTCTTTCGGCATTGATCAAGTTGCGTGAATCTTGTGCTACTTTTTTCTCTAGTCCGGTACCTACAATTGGTGCTTGTGGTTTCATCAACGGCACGGCTTGACGCTGCATGTTTGATCCCATCAACGCACGGTTAGCATCATCATGCTCCAAGAAAGGAATCAATGATGCCGAAACGCCCACGATTTGGTTTGGCGCAACGTCCATGTATTGTACTTCGTTTGGTCCTAAGATTGGGAAATCGCCTTGGAAACGTGACTTAATTTTGTCTGACTTAAAGTTTCCTTTTTCGTCCATTTCGATATTGCTCTGTGCAATTTTCACCAAGTCTTCTTCTTCTGCACTAAGGAAAGTTACTTTACCTTTCAAGTTAACTTTACCTCCGTCAACCTTGCGGTATGGCGTTTCGATAAAGCCCATTCTGTTCACTTTAGCGTGAACGCAAAGTGTAGAAATCAAACCGATGTTTGGTCCTTCCGGTGTTTCGATAGTACACAAACGACCGTAGTGGCTGTAGTGAACGTCACGAACCTCGAAACCTGCACGCTCTCTCGAAAGACCACCGGGCCCTAAAGCCGATACTCTTCGCTTGTTCGTAATCTCTGCCAAAGGGTTGGTTTGATCTAAGAACTGAGAAAGTTGTGATGTACCAAAGAATGAATTGATAACTGAAGAAAGTGTACGAGCGTTGATCAAGTCTACCGGAGTAAACACCTCGTTGTCACGAACGTTCATACGCTCACGGATAGTACGTGCCATACGGGCAAGACCTACACCAAATTGAGAATACAACTGCTCGCCTACTGTGCGCACACGTCTGTTGCTCAAGTGATCGATGTCATCAATCTCAGCGCGTTGGTTAGATAAGTTCACCAAGTATTTAACGATGTGGATGATGTCGGTTTTTGTCAAAACGCGAGTATCCATATCGATATCTAACAACAATTTCTTATTCACTTTGTAGCGACCTACTTCACCCAAGTCATAACGCTTGTCACTAAAGAACAATTTCTCGATAATTCCACGAGCTGTTTCTTCATCTGGTGGTTCAGAACCTCTTAACTGTTTGTAGATGTGGCTCAAGGCTTCAATCTCAGAGTTAGACGTATCTTTATTTAAGGTATTGAAGATAATCGAGTAATCGGCAGTTTGAACTTCTTTATGAACGAACAAGCTTTTGTTGCCTGAGTCCATGATTAAAGAAATATTGTCTTCAGAGATAATCGTATCACGTTCTAACATCACTTCATTACGTTCGATAGAAACTACCTCACCGGTGTCCTCATCTACAAAGTCTTCCATCCAAGTGCGCAAAACTCTAGCCGCCAATTTGCGACCAATTGCTTTTTCTGCATCTTTTTTGGTTTTCACTGCGATTTCATCCGCCAATTCAAATAATTGAAGGATGTCTTTATCGGTGTCGTAACCCACTGCGCGAAGCAACATGGTTACAGGGAATTTTTTCTTACGGTCGATGTAGGCATACATAACATTGTTGATGTCAGTAGCGAACTCCATCCAAGCTCCTTTGAAAGGAATAACACGAGCCGAGTAAATTTTAGTACCGTTCGGATGAATAGATTGTCCGAAGAATACACCAGGACTTCTATGCAGCTGAGATACGATTACACGCTCTGCACCGTTGATGATGAAAGTACCTTTAGGAGACATGTAAGGAATGTTGCCCAAAAACACATCTTGTACGATAGTTTTAAAGTCGATATGCTCAGGGTCGTTGCAAGACAATTTCAACTTGGCTTTCAACGGCACACAGTAAGTCAAACCGCGCTCTACGCATTCATCGATGCTGTATCTTGGTGGATCTACAAAGTAGTCAATAAACTCTAACACGAAGATGTTACGAGTATCAGTAATGGGGAAGTTTTCGGTGAACACCGTGTACAAACCTTCATTACAACGATTTTCCGGAGTGGTCTCTAGTTGGATAAACTCTTTATAAGTTTCCAACTGGATGTCGAGCAAATCTGGTTGCTCATCAGGAAGTTTGATCTTGCCGAAATTTACTCTTTCAGCACTTTTCTTTAGAATTTCTGCCATAACGTTATTAATTCGCAGTTAAACAATACCCAAACATATATATACAAGAATGCGGAATTCAATAGCCTTTTTAAGCTATTAAAATCCGTTTAATAAGCATTCGAATAAGATATTTTGGAGCCAATTTTGCAAAATGGACTGCAAAGATACTTTTAGCAAGCAGAGTTCCAAATCTTTGGCTAACTTTTTGTTATAGCGAAAACAAAAGCCATTTTGCCTTATTTTAGGCTAAAATAGTCGAAAAAATGAGCAAAAAAGCAAAGTTCTAGATTTCTTCGATTTTAGTTTTTTAACAAAATGGCCGCTTTGTAAAAACTGCTCATAAATCCCGAAAAAAAACTCCCCTACCGAAGACCGATAGAGGAGCACTAGAAATTGTATCCAAAAAATTAATGAGCGACCACCACTTTTGCATTCGCTACTTTGCGGCTTTCGCTATTTACAATTTTCACAGAATAAGTACCGAAACTCAATTGGGTTGTTGCAATTTGAGTAAATGCTCCGCGAATAGTTTCGCTAGCTACCAACTTGCCTTGAAGGTCATAGATTAATATAGTTCCACCAACTAAAGCGTTGTCGGTATTCAACATCAAATAATCATTAGCCGGATTAGGATACAAACTCATGTTTATACCCGGTTCTAAAACTTCAATTGAAGTACAAAGTTTAAGTACAATATTTTGGCTTGCAGATGCGCTACAGCCATTCACATCTTCGTAAGTATAAGTGATTTCATTTACACCTACCAAAGCATCAGCCGGAGTAAATTCATTGTTAGCTACTCCATTTCCTGAATATTCTCCACCTGCTGGAGTTCCACCTGAAAGCACCACCACATTTGCTTGGTTACATAAAGTGTCAACAGGTAAACTTGGTAAAGTAACTATCGGCAAAGTATTAACCACTAAATTGATAGTATCAGAAACATAAGTAGTACCATTATAAACTACTTCTACAAAGTAATCCCCTGAAGATACTGCACCATAAGTTGGACTTGTAGAAACCGCAACACCATCTTCGTACCATGTATAAGTATTACCACTAATATCGTCTGTGCTAAACTCAACAGTGTCTCCTGCACATGCTTGACGGTCTTGGAATGGAGTAATGTATGCTTTGAAAGCAGTATCTAATCCAATAAAACTCATTTCATCTAACCAAAGCTTTGAGTCAACTGCTACTGCTTGAGATGCACCTGACAAACCTTGTATCAATAAAGTGTCCGGATTGAAGAAAGAGAAATAGCGAATTTTTTCGGTGTAAACATTAAATGCAGCACCATCAGGTACTTGTACAAATACATTCGCAATAATTTGACGATCTGTACCGGTCCAACGAGTTAATGTAACCACTACAGCACCTGTGTCTGTGCTTCCCGGAGCTTTGTTGTACTTGCCGGCAAAAGTGATAGAATCAGGACGGTCAGTATAAGCAAGTCCGGTTATACGAGGTGAAAATGTAGCTAGGTCAAGCGAGATATCACCTAAACTTACCACTCCCGGAATTGTTTGTGTGCCGACTGTGGGAATATTTACGCTCTTGTTGGACAAACGAACCGAACTGGTGCCTGCAAATACATTGGCTGCATTTGTTTCTTGCTCTACTCCACCCGGATCCGGCTGAAAAAATTGTGTTAATACTTTGTCAGAGCTACCCCAACCTGTGGGGTTGCCACCGCTCCATGTTTCAAATCCACCGTTAGGGATTTGTGTTTGAGCCATTAACATTCCGCTGATAAGGAATAAAGAAAACAAAAAGGAAATTTTTTTCATGGGTTATATATTTTCGCCAAATGTAAATTATTCTGTGTCATCAGAATATCATAATTGTGACATTGTGTATAATATTTCTAAACGATTGTTAACTAAACTGACTAAAAAGACATAGTTAAAATAAGGAAATGGACATTCCGTCATAAAATTAAACCTAAAACAAGATTTGTACGTTATTTGCAGCAAGTAATTAAAATCACTAAAACAAAAAGAAATGGGAATCTACATTATTATGATTGGCTTCATGATCATCAGTTGGTTAGTTAGCTACCGATTGAAAAGCAAGTTTAAAGAATACTCACAAGTTGCTTTCCGTGGCAATA
>CANGXE010000070.1 GCA_947457525.1 Bacteroidota bacterium
GCTACACCAGAAACACCAATCGTATTTTGAGCAGCAGCAACAATACCTGCGCAACAAGTGCCATGACCATCTTCTTTTTCTACAGGCGTTGGGTAGCCGTCTGTGCTGTCACCAAGTGCATCGTAACCCGGTAGTATGTTATCTATCAAATCAGGATGTAATGTGTCTACACCAGAGTCAATAATTGATATCTTAATATCAATACTACCGGTTGTTAGCATCCATGCGCTATCCACATCCATATCAGCATCTAATGTGCCTCCTCCTTGCACAATTGTTCCTTCGTTACTGAGTGACCATTGTCGGGGATAAAGTGGGTCGGCAGAAGTGACCAAGGGTTCAAGTAAATAATTCGGGCTAACATATTCAACCCATGCCTCTGTATTCAATAAAGAGCACACCGCTATAGTATTTAGCTTACTGTTGGTCGGTAAAGTTAACTTATAAAGACGCGGTATGTAAGCATCAGCTTGTGGCAACGATAAACCGAGTTGTCGCACCTTTTCCTGAAGCATAGGTTTAAAGTTATCGTCCTTTAACTTCACAAAAAAATTATCTAACACCCCGGCATAATGACCTTGATGGTCTGTCATAAAAAAAGAAACTTGTGATATGCTCGGCTGTTCAGCAAAATATTTCTCGGCTAAAGCCTTGTCGGTCACCTCACAAATAGTGACCGCAGGAAATGGCACGTGCAAGAACGATTGAACTGCTGAGCAATTAGAAATGATGGCTTGCTTTTGTTCGGCAGTAGTACCGGCTGTAAACGTGAGCAACAATCTATTTTTGGCTATGTTTTTCTGATAGTCACCATACGACTGTGCAAAGACACTAACAATTGTTAGTAAAAAAATTAAAGCTATACTTAGAGCTGATTTCATATTATTCACTTTGCGGATTTTGGTAGCCAAGGAACGAAAGCTGATGTAGTTCGTTTGTACTCGCTGTACTGGTCATCACCCTCATATTTCTTTTCTAGCATGGTTACTCCTGATACTTTCAACAACAAATAGGTGATTGTGATTGGAGCAAGTGCAGATATATACCAATAGCCGGATGGAATAGCAATCAAAAAAACACCCCACCAAACCAAACACTCGCCAAAATAATTGGGATGACGAGAATATTTCCACAACCCTTTATTCATTACTTTTTGCTTGTGTGGATGCGGGTCGTTTTTAAACTCATACATCTGTTTGTCACTTACGCCTTCTATCAAGAAACCCAATAGCCAAACCGCAGTGCCAAGCGGATAAAGCCATTTGTAAGAACCATAAATAGTGCTATAAGCATTAATGATAATTATGGGCAATGTATGTATAAACAAAATTGCCCCTTGCAGCATGAACACTTGAAAAAATGAGCGGACTAACACTCGTTCGCCCCATGCTTTTCTCCAGTTAGCGTATCGAAAATCTTCAGGCTTTCCCCAGCTACGCAAAGCAATGTAAGCCGACAAACGCATTCCCCATAAAAACACCAAGTATGTAATAAGTTGTTGGTGTTTAGTGCCTCCGCTATATACAAAGTAAGTAACCAAAGCTACAATCACTGCACCCAAACCCCAGCCAATATCAGCAACACCATTGTTTTTTTTAATCGTAGCTATGCCAAACAACAAAATCATGTAGCCAAATATGATAAACGCAGATAGTAGAAACGGATTCATGATAAGTAAAGCTAAATGAAAAAATGATTTGCCATTTATTTACTCCAAAGCATCGTCAACTTCACTGCTTTTTTCCAACCCTCGTAAAGCTTATTGCGCTCAGTAGTTGTCATTTTGGGTTTGATGGGAACTTCGGTAGTTAAGCCTTTGGCTAAAAGTGGTTTTTTATAATAACCAACGGCAATGCCTGCTAAATAAGCAGCGCCTAGTGCAGTTGTTTCTAACACTTTTGCTCGCTCTACGGGCACGCCCAACATATCACTCTGAAATTGCATCAAGAAATTATTGGCTGCGGCTCCACCGTCCACTCGGAGCGATTTTAGTTTGATGCCCGAATCTTGTTCCATTGCGCTGAGCACATCTTTGGTTTGATAAGCCAATGACTCAAGCGTGGCGCGAACGATGTGCGCTTTTGTACTTCCTCGCGATAAGCCAAAAACCGAAGCCCTAGCCTCCATATCCCAATAAGGTGCGCCTAAGCCCACAAAAGCCGGCACCATATAAACTCCATCAGTAGTGTCTACGCTTTTCGCCAAATATTCTGAATCCGCAGAATGATCTATTACCTTCAATCCATCACGCAACCACTGAATAGCTGCTCCCGCCATAAACACACTTCCCTCTAATGCATACTCCACCTTACCATTCATTCCCCAAGCGATTGTCGTTAATAAACCATGTTTTGATTTGACCAATTTATTGCCGGTGTTCATTAGCATAAAACAACCGGTACCATAAGTGTTTTTAGCCATACCCGCGGTGAAACAAGCTTGCCCAAACAATGCAGCTTGCTGATCGCCCGCTATGCCGGCAATCGGTATTTCAGCATCAAACAAACCGCGCTGGGTGAAACCATAAATTCTACTGCTATCAGTCACATAGGGCAACATCAAAGCCGGTATGCCCATAGCCTCTAAAAGTTTCTGATCCCATTTCAAATTTTTGATGTTAAACAACATGGTTCGGCTAGCATTACTGTAGTCCGTTACGTGCACGCTGCCATCTGTTAGTTTCCACACCAACCAACTATCTATTGTGCCAAATAGCAGCTCTCCATTTTCGGCTCGCTTACGTGCGCCTTTCACATGGTCTAAAATCCATTTCACTTTCGGCCCACTGAAATAGGCATCTACTACTAAACCGGTGTTGTCTTTAATGTACTTTTCTAGTCCGGGTTTTTTCTTTAATGCATTACATATATCGGCTGTCCTGCGGTCTTGCCACACAATGGCATTATGGATGGGTAAACCAGTTCGCTTGTCCCATACTACAGTTGTTTCACGCTGGTTGGTGATACCAATACCTGCTATTTGGTTGGCTGTAATATTGGCATTGCGCAATACTTCTTTCACCGTGTAAAGTTGCGTGTTCCAAATTTCCTCGGGGTCATGTTCCACCCAGCCGGATTGCGGAAAAATTTGAGAAAATTCTTTTTGTGCTGCCGCAACAATTTCCCCTTTGTCATTAAAAATGATGCTCCTAGAGCTGGTCGTGCCTTGGTCGAGCGCCAAGATGTACTTTCTGTTATCGGCCATAGTTGGTAGGATTAACGGAAAAGAATATTTTAGCTTGTAATATACGAAGAGTTCGAATGTGTGCGACTAGTTTGACCACATTTTTTTGCTTTGGGTTATAAGTGATTGTTTTTCGAAGAGCTGCTTTTCTTCAAAACAATGTCTACCTAGATCACAAAAGAACTGGAAATGAATACATTATGAAAAAAGCTAGACAGATACGTCTTTTGGAAGTCAAAAGCGAAGTAGGGGCCGGCACGCGTGGTGCCAGCCTAGGAATTGAAGCAGTTAAAATTGCTGCTCTCGATTTTAGAAGTATGTTTTTTAAAAATCATCGCAGCATCACGGTGCCGGATGATAATGTAGCGCTTTACGGTAGCGTGGATAGTCGCTATGCGAAGCGTATTCGCAGCGTGCTAAAGATGTATGAGCGCATTGGTGCGGCTGTGCGCGATACTTTGCGCGACAGTAAATTTCCGATTTTAATTTCTGGCGATCACTCGAATGCAGGTGGCACTATGGCCGGCATAAAGATGGCTTATCCCGAATCGCGGATTGGTGTGATTTGGATTGATGCGCATGCCGATTTGCATTCACCTTACACTTCACCTTCGGGTAACTTGCACGGTATGGCATTAGCTACAGCTTTGGCTGAGGACAATATCGAAAACAAAGTGAATGATTTAGACTATGAAACCATCGAACTTTGGGAGAAGTTGAAAACAGTGGGCGACCTTTCGCCTAAGGTTGAGTATCGCGATATTTTATTTATGACTATGCGCGATTTTGAGGAGCAAGAAGCTTACTTGTTGAAACAAAACAAAGTCAAAAATTTTACGACTGCTGAAATTCGCAAAACGGGCGTTACCAAAATTTGTCGCGAAGCGATGAAATATCTGTCTGCTTGCGATAAAGTTTATATTTCGTTTGATGTAGATTGCCTCGACCCGAGCATTTCGCGCGGCACCGGCACGCCTGTGAAAGGCGGCATCAACGAGCGCGAAGCCGCTGACATTATTTTGGAGCTGGTACAAAACGAGCGTGTTTGTGCTTTAGAGTTTACTGAAATAAACCCAACCCTAGATAGTGAAAATGTGATGGCAGAAACGGTGTTTGAAATCCTTCAAAAAGTAGCGAGGCAGATTGAGTTGATTTGAGGTAAAAATTGATTGGTTATTCGTTTTTAGAGCGCTAAACCTAAATTTTAATTTTTAAAAAGACTTCTTAAAAAGAGGGCTTTTTTTACCATAATTTCGTTTGCATTTCTTTAAGCACAAACGATTTTCGGTGAAGAGGTGAATAGCCGTGTTGCATAATGGCCTGACGATGCGCGGCTGTGCCATACCCTTTATTTTGTAGCCAACCATATATCAGATATTGTTCGTGTGCGCGTTCCATCCATTCATCACGATAGGTTTTGGCCAACACGGAAGCCGCGGCTATGTTTAAGTATTTTCCATCTCCTTGCACTATCGTTTTGTGTGGTGTGTTTTTGTAGGCGTTGAACTTGTTTCCATCCACCGCTATAAATCCAAATTTCTTTTTCAAACCATCCAGCGCCAGGTGCATACTCTGAATAGACGCCTGTAAAATATTCACCTCATCTATCTTTACATTATCAAGTGAGGCCACCGAAAAAGCAATGGCTTCTTTTTCGATTATCGTACGCAGTTTCTCGCGTTGAGTTCGGTTGAGTTTTTTGCTATCGGTGAGTATGTCATTTTTAAAATCGGTGGGCAAAATGACCGCTGCAGCAAACACCGGTCCGGCCAAACAGCCGCGCCCGGCTTCATCACATCCGGCTTCTACAAATTCTGTTTGATAACTGGTCAATAACACACAGTAAATGTATTAGAAAACTAGCGTTGATTCAAAGAAATTAAGCCTACAAATTTTTGATTAAATCCGACAAAACTTAATAGGTTTGTTAAACATGAGGAGCTTAATTAGTTTCAGTCTTTTGTTGTTGACCAAAGTGGTGTCGCGCACCTTATTTACGCTGAAAGTAAACTGGCCGATCGATAAAAATAAATTGCCTTGGGACGATGTTAAATTGATTATTCTACTCAACCACACTTCGCTGCTTGAACCGCTATATGCGGGTGCGTTGCCGGTTCGTTTTTTGCGTACACTTTCCAAAAAAATGGTAGCTCCCGGAGCCGATAAAACCCTCAACAGACCTATCGTTGGATTGTTCTATAAATTATTTAGTCCGGGCATGGTAGCCATCACCCGCAAACGTGACGAAACTTGGGAACAGTTTACGCGCACTATTGCCACTGATTCTATTACAGTAATCATTCCCGAAGGGCGAATGAAACGCCCAACCGGTTTAGATTTAAACGGCAATAAAATGACAGTAAAAGGCGGTGTGGCCGATGTACTCTCTGTACTTAAAGGCGGACACATGGCGATTGCTTATAGCGGTGGCTTGCATCACATCCATGCACCCGGTGAAAAGGCGTATCGTTTTTTCAAAACCATTAAACTTAATCTTGATGTTTTGCCGATTAATGAATACAATAATCAATTCAATTTGACTGTTGGTAGCGAAGAGTGGAAGAAAGCGGTAATTGCTGATTTGCAGCATCGCTTAGAAACCAAAGTGCCGAAGTTGGACGAGTAAATTCTTGATATTTTCATCAAGAAGAAAAAATTAAAATCCAACTACTCTATTGCTTATCCAACCATACTTCTCTAAACGCGCGGAACTCCATGGCGTTAGCATCAAAGTTTTTAACGTACGGCTGTATCAATCTGCGGTTAACCGAGTAGTAAATCGGCAAGAGTGGCGCATCATCTATCACGATTTGCTCGAGTTGATAATATAGTTTGTTGCGCTCTGCTTCGTTGGTGGTGGCGAGGGCTTTTTCAAACATCTCGTCATACTTCGGATTGATGTAACGAAACGAATTCATGTAAGCTGCTTCTTCCATTGTTTTCGGCACAATTTTTCCGTAAAACAAATTCAAGAAATTGTTCGGATCGGGATAGTCGGCCACCCAACCTAAGCGCCAAAAACTTGTCTTGCCGGTTTCGATATTGTTCGTGTGTTGCGCCCAAACCACTTGCGTGATTTCTACATCCACGTTTAGGTTTTCTTCCAACATTTTTTGTACCGCTTCGGCTACTTTTTCGTTGCGTCCACCTCCGCTGTTGATTTCGAGCGTCACTTTCGGAAATCCTCTCCCCTCGGGGTAACCCGCTTTAGCCAACAACTCTTTCGCTTTTTTTACATCAAAGGTGTAGCCTTTCACTTGAGAGTTGTCGTAGCCGGGCATACCCAACGGCACTACGCCATTGAATGCCGGAACACCTTCACCTTTGGCGGTGTAGTCGGCAATCTTGGCACGGTCAATGGCATAGTTAAACGCTAGGCGCACTTCTTTACTTTTAAACACCGGGTCGAGCATCAAGAAACCATAAAACTGTGTAGCCAATTCAGGCATCACTTGGAGTGTAAATTTTTTGTACTCGCCTTTGAGCTGTTTGTCTTGGTCGAGAATGTCGTCAATCATATCGAACGGCAAACGATATTTCATTTCTAAGTTTCCTTTGCGAAACTCCAACATTTCGGTTTTGTCTTCTTTAATAAACGACACTTTCACTCCATCTAAGTAAGGCAACTGATTGCCGAACTCATCGCGGCCCCAATACTTTTCGTTACGCGCCAAAATCACCGCTTCGTCTTGTTTCAACGCTTTGATATAAAACGGCCCGGTACCCACTGCGTGATACATGATTTCTTCGCTTTTATATTTCTCTACCGCTTCTTTCGGAAACACACTCATAAACGGTAAGGCCAAGCGCTGTAAAAAATCGGCAAACGGTTTTTCGAGCGTGAGCTGAAACGTGCTGTCGTTGATGACTTGAATGCCTTCAACGGCAGTTGGCGTTTGGCCGGCTTGGTGCGCTTCGTAGTGAGCGGTGGCGCCTTTCAAAATGTTGCGCACAAAACTAAAGCCGTGGTTACGCGCATCGGGCACACACAAA
>CANGXE010000071.1 GCA_947457525.1 Bacteroidota bacterium
AAACAACTAAATACTGAGTTAGAACAGAAAGTAGCCGACCGTACTACCATGTTGCGCGAAACTTTGGCCCAGTTGGAAGTATCTAAAGATGAACTCGCTGAGGCTTTGGAGAAAGAAAAAGAGTTGAGTGATTTGAAAACTCGATTTGTTTCTACGGTGTCCCATGAGTTCAGAACGCCATTAAGTGCGATACTGTCTTCAGCCGCGTTGATTGGACGCTACGAAACTACTGAGCAGAATGACAAACGCATGAAACATATTGAAACGATAAAAGAAAGTGTGAAAAACCTTAATGATATGTTGGGGGATCTGTTGGCTTTAGGAAAATTGGAAGAGGGGTTAGTTGGGGCCTGTGCTTCACCTTTTTCCTGTTTGCAATTTATGCGTGATTTTGTGACAGATATGCAAGAGATCTGTGGTAAACAACAACAGATTATATTAAACTATAATGGGGAAGAGATGGCATGCTTGGATAAGCGGTTGCTGAAAAATTGTTTAATCAATTTAGTTTCCAATGCCATTAAGTTTTCACCTGATGATGGGTTGATTACATTTGATGTCAGCAATACTCTTGATCAGCTTGAAGTAGAAATTCAAGACCAAGGCATTGGAATTTCAGAAGAAGACCAGAAACATTTATTCGAACGTTTTTTTCGAGCCGAAAATGCACAAAATATTCAAGGCAACGGCTTGGGGTTGCACATTGTATCTCGATACCTTGAATTGTTAAAAGGTAGTATATCTTTGAGCAGTCAAGTCAACAAAGGCAGTCAATTTAAAATCACTATTCCAAACATAACACCAAATCTATGAGAAAGAAAATTTTAATTATTGAAGATAACAAAGCCGTTAGAGAAAATATTGAAGAGATATTAACGTTATCAGGCTATGAAGTGTCCGCAGCAGAAAATGGGAAAAAAGGTATTGAGGTGGCACAAAGTAGTTTACCCGATTTGATTATTTGCGACATCATGATGCCTATATTGGATGGATATGGTGTTTTACATTTATTGAGTAAGTCTGCTGAAACTTCCTCTGTTCCATTTATTTTTCTTACTGCTAAATCAGATCGCGCTGATTTCAGGAAAGGAATGGAAATGGGAGCCGATGATTACATCACCAAACCTTTTGATGATATAGAACTGCTAAATGCGATTGAAGTTCGATTGAAGAAGAGTGAATTAGTTAAGCAAGAGTTTTCCGCCAATGCCAAAGGTTTGGATGAGTTTTTAAACCTAGCACGCATGACAGCTAAAGTTGAATTGACCTTAGACGATCGTAAGTTACAACAAGTAAAGAAGAAGCAATTACTGTATGTCCAAAACCACCGACCAACCTATTTGTATTTTGTATCGTATGGTAAAATCAAAACTTATAGAATAAACGATGACGGCAAAGAGTTGATAACAGCTATATATACTGAAGGAGATTTTTTGGGCTATGGGCCTTTACTAGAAGAAACATTGTACATGGACAATGCAGAAGCATTGGAAGATGCAGAGGTAGTGCTTATTCCTAGGGCTGATTTCTTGGCTTTGATTAGCAAAGACCGTCAAGTAGCAGCAAAGTTTATAAAGTTGTTATCTAGAAATCTGGCGGAGAAAGAAGATCAACTAATTAATTTGGCTTATAACTCTCTACGCAAACGAGTAGCCAATGGATTGCTACATGTATACGATAAGTATAAAAAAGAGCCGAGTGATCAACCAAAGTTAGAAGTCGCTCGCGAGGACTTGGCTCAGGTGGTGGGTGCAGCTACGGAAAGTTTAATTCGTACATTGAGTGATTTTAAGCACGAGCACCTGATTGAGGTAAAAGAAGGTAAGATTGCTATTTTGAATGAAACTAAATTGCGTACATTAGTCAATTAGGGGCCAATTTTACTCCCATTTGTCACGGTCGCTAATATCTGTATCTTCCGCTTCTTTATAAGGATTTTTGTGCTGCGAGCTCATTTCAAAACCCTCTTTGTTTTGTTGCTCGAGTGTCCAAGAGTCGGTCAAGCTTGTTTCAATCCAAAGATTACCACTTTTGCGGAATAATTGAACAGAAAGTCGGTATTTTTCCCAAAAAGAATTTTCTAAAACACTAACGGTTTGTGTGCCACAAACATGCAAATCGCCTTCGTTAGTCTGCTTTCTGCATGTGCTCAATTTCTTGTTATTTAGGATTATTTTTGACTTGGGTAAAGAGACCCCGTCAACGTGTGGCGCATCAAAAAATTCGATTTTCAAGTAAGGGAATTCTGTGTTGAATTCAGCTTGAATTTCTTGGATAGTCTTAGTGTTAGTGATTTTGATTTCCATAACGCTTTGATTTTAATAGATGATAAAATTTATTTTTTGTGACAACAAGTATGTTTAGTGCAATCTGTTTTACTCATCTCAGGACTGATGTATGGAATGCCCAAGCTCAACCCTCGAAGGATTAGTAAAATAGCCATAGTAGATACTACAACAGGAACCGCCTTGCGAATATTGTTGCGCCATTGAAGAGTTATGCTTCCTGACAATAAAGTAGCGCTTAACATGGCGGGAGCAGTACCTAAGCCAAATGCCATCATAAACAAAGCTCCCTGCATTGGCGAACCTGTGGCGATAGCTCCTGCTACACCCATGTATACCAACCCACAAGGTAAAAGTCCGTTCAACAAACCGATGAAGAGTAAAGACTCCATACTTTTCTTTATAAACAAGCCACCTAATGTTTGCTTGATGATAGCAACTACTTTATATAAAGGTTGTAAAAGAGGTGTTGATGTGCTGAATGATTTTGGCCAAAGCACGTCAACAAGAATAGCAACTCCTAAGCCTATAGACAACCATTGCTGATAGCCGGCCATCACAAAACCTTTACCGAGCAAACCAAACAAAGCACCCATTGCGCCATAAGTAAGAATGCGCCCAAGGTTATAACTTAATGTCCCCAATATTCTCTTAGCAGGGTGACTATGATCCACAGGCAATGCCAATGCGATTGGGCCACACATGCCCACGCAATGAAAACTACCCAAAAAACCAAGCGTCAAAGCCGCTAATAGAAATTCCATCTTTTAGTTAATGTTTATTGTTCCTTCTTGATAATAGGTAGCACCATTGGCTTCCCAGTCTACTTGCATTTTGTATACACCACTCGCCAATTTATCGGTTGGCAATAAGCATCGACCAAGGCTATCTGCTTCGCAACTCACAGTAACATCTTTCGAGCTGTCGCTTGCTTTGTAAAACAAAACCTTTGCTATTGTTTTGTCTGTGGTCGGAAACTGCAATTCGATTTGCGCATCGCCCACATTCCAACTCAAGGGTGTAGGCAAAGCACGCGCGCGCTGCACCTTTTCAATATGGTCTTGGTGTTTAAGTTCTTCAGCATAATAGTCTTCGCGCACCAATTCTACTTTGTTGCGTGTTGCCATATAAACAAGCGAAAGCATAGCTATAGCAAATGCCACATACACTATTGCTATTCCCCATCCCCAATTAAATTTCTTAAACATAATCTTCAGTTTTAATTATTGACTTGGTGCTAAAAAACTTGTTTTTACTTGATCAATTTGTGCGCCATTTGAAAGCACATTGATTTTAATCTTGTTGTGTCGTTGGTTTAATACACTCTTATCTATATCAATAAACATTACCGCTTCGCCAATTGATTCTCCCTTGACAATTAAATCTTTGCCCACCATTCTTACTCCGCCTTTCAATGATTTGTCTTCCAACTCAAAAGAGACCGGTATGTCATCTCGTGTTTTATTGATTAACGTTACTTCATACAAGTTGCTGATTTTGTTGTTCGGCTGCTCTTGATACAACATGCCTTGTGCGCGCATCACATTGGTCTCAATATCTTTGCGCCTAAGCAACAAGGCTGTGAGTACAGTAAGTAATATCACCAACACAGTAGTATAAGCCGCGGTGCGAGTAGTAAACTTAGTTTTCTCGCCCCGAGCAATGTTGTTTTCAGATGCGTATTTAATCAACCCCGTTGGGCGATGAAAGCGAGTCATAATGTCATCACAAGCATCAATACAAGCCGTGCAGTTAATACACTCTAACTGCGTACCGTTGCGGATGTCGATGCCCGTTGGGCAAACTTTTACGCATTCAAAACAATCTACACAATCACCTGTGCCTGGCTCCGGGTTTTTCTTGAATTTAGCTCTTGACTCTCCGCGTACTTTATCATAAGCGACCACGATAGAGTTTGGATCGAGCATTACTCCTTGCAAACGTCCGTAAGGACAAACGATGATGCAAACTTGTTCGCGAAACGCCCAATAAACTCCGAAGAACGCGAAGGAGAATAGCACCAATGGAATGAAAGTAGTGATGTGTTGAATAATTCCTTCTTTAGCGTAGAGCACCACATTGTCCATACCGATTAAGTAAGACAAAAAGTAGTTAGCGATGACAAAAGCAATTGTATAAAACGCTAAGGCTTTACCACCACTTTTCAAAATTTTCTCTTGGTTCCAAGGCATGTTGTTCAATGCCTTTTGTTTCTCGGAGTCACCTTCTATCCAGTATTCTACTTTGCGGAAAACCATTTCCATGAAAATGGTTTGCGGACAAACCCAACCACAAAACACCCTACCAAACACCACAGTAAATAACACTATGAACACCACAAACGTAAGCATGGCCAACACGAACAAGAAAAAGTCTTGCGGCCAAAACACCATGCCAAACAAGATGAATTTTCGTTCGAGCAAGTTGAAGAGAAACAGAGGTTGCCCTTTGATTTTTATCCAAGGCAGTATGAGAAACACCGCTAGATAGATGATGCTAACTACAGTGCGGGCGTTGTAAAACTTACCCTTCGGCATCTTTGCAAATATCCAGTTGCGTTTACCATCTTGTTTGATGGTCCCTATACTATCTCTAAACTCTTCGTTCACGGTGCTCATTAATGTTTATTTAGTAACAAGGGTAGTAGAATCGGTAGCTTTAGCTGTGGTATCAACGGCCATTGTGTTAGCTCCTTCGGTGTAGATTTTACCTTCCGGTGCTTTGGCGTTAGCCGGTTTTGAGCCTTGAAGACTGTTAATGTAGCTCACTACGTTTTTCATGTCTACCGGAGTTAAGTCAGACGACCAACTCTTCATCCCTTTGGCCGGCCAGCCATATTTCACTGACTTAAACACTTCACCCAATGAACCACCATGTATCCAGTATTCATCACTTAAGTTGGGTCCTACAGTTCCTTCAGCATTCTTTCCGTGGCAAGTCACACAGTTCGTAGTAAAAATGTTTTTACCCTCGTTGATGCCGGCAGCATCAGCCAACACGATGTTGTTTTCATCTACGTTAGAAGCATTCTTGCGCACATACTCTTCCGTTTCTGCTTTGGCACGTTCCATATCTGCGGCATATTCATCTAAACTCAACGGCCCACCTGCCACGTGATAGTAACCTAAGTAGAACACTGACCAAATGATAGTAAGATAGAAGCCATATTTCCACCAAGGCGGCAAGTTGTTATCCAACTCATGGATGCCATCATAGTCATGATCGAGCATGATGTCTTTCTCTTTCTCTATGGCCACCGATGCGTTTAAGTTGTCGATGAACTTCGGCAGGTGAATGTTGAAAGCATGAGCTTTTTCTGCTTTTTTTTCTTCCAAACCTGCCAATACAGTGCGTATGCGAAGTATTAAAACGACTACGGCAAATAACTCTGCCATCAATACGATACCCGCCATAATCAGCGTCCAATCTCCAAACACATTTTGGCTGGCTTTCACCGCTTCTACAGGAGGATTGTTGGCAGCGTTAATCGGGTCTTGTGCAAAAGCAAATGCCGTGGTTAACAAAAGCACAATCAATGCGGCAGCTTTTTGTTTTGCTTTTTTGATTTGTATTTGTGTCAACCCGATAAGCACATTACCCAAGATGAGTACGACTACTAATAGGATAAGCATAGTGCCGAAGATGAGCCACCAGATGGGGTTCATGCCGGAAGCAGGAGCTGCTGTTGCCGCTGCTTCTTGCGCAAAGCAGGAGAAGGACAACACAGTGGCTGCCATAGCAATTATTCCTTTTTTGTGGCGATTGTTTTTTATAGTTGAAATCATAATCTGATTTTTTTAAAGTGTTGCTTAATTTTTTTCGTTAGGGTCTAAAGGCAATTGCTCCAATTCGTGGATGTAGTTTTTATCGGCTCTCAAGGCGAACCATATCATGCTGATAAAAACGATGACGAAAACCGCCAAGGCAACTTTCGGGTATAAGTCTATACCCGAAATGCCTGTGGCGTATTTTTTTATGAAAGAGAACATAGTTTGCTTTTTAGAATTTATAATGAATTACTTTTTTCCGACTAAACTTTCAGCCGTTTCGCCTTTGATGTCTGTACCCAATCGTTGTAGGTATGCAATCATGGCGATGATTTCTTTATTCTCAGAAGTCTTGATGCCCTCTTTAGCTAGGTTCGCTTGAATAGCTTTGGCTTGTTTTTCCAAATCAGCGTTGGCTATTTTATCGTAGCCGGCAGGATATGGCACACCCAAAGTTTGCATAGCTCTAATCTTCGCTTCTGTGGTAGAAACATCTAAGTCGCGGTCGAGCATGTGCGGATAGCCAGGCATGATTGACTTATCAGACACCGAACGAGGATTGTCCATGTGGTTATAGTGCCAACTATCCGGATTTCTGCCGCCTTGGCGAGCCAAGTCTGGTCCAGTACGTTTAGAACCCCATTGGAACGGATGGTCATATACGAACTCTCCGGCCTTAGAGTAGTCGCCATAGCGCGCTACTTCTTCGCGGAACGGACGGATCATTTGTGAGTGACACACATAACAACCTTCGCGGATGTATAAATCGCGACCTTGTAATTCTAACGGAGTGTAAGGTTTCACACTAGCGATGGTCGGAATGTTAGATTTAATTAAGAATGTAGGCATAAACTCGATGATACCTCCGATAGCTACTAGCACAAAAGAGACTAACAGCATTTGAACCGGCTTGCGCTCAATCCAACGGTGCCAGTGTTCGCTGCTGTGCGAAGTGTATTCGTTAGTTAAAGCAGGTGCTTCTGCCTCTTCGTTGGCTAGGAAGTTTCCTTGACCCATTGTTTTAATCAAGTTGTAAACCCCGATGATAGCACCCACTAAGTAAAGTGTACCACCAAACGCACGCATGTAGTACATCGGCATCACGGCATTCAA
>CANGXE010000072.1 GCA_947457525.1 Bacteroidota bacterium
GTTAAAAGCGATGTGATTTTTGGAGCCGATGGAGCATACAGCGAGGTGCGCTATGAAATGCAACGCACGCCAAATTTCAACATCAATCAACACCACGAGCCTTACGGCTACAAAGAGTTGCACTTCCCGCCTAAAGCCGATGGCACACATGCGCTCGACAAAAACGCCTTGCATATTTGGCCGCGAAAAAGTTTTATGATTATCGCTTTGCCCAATTTAGATGGTAGTTTCACGGTCACTTTGTTTGCTTCTTTTAAAGGTGAAAACTCATTTGAGCATCTGAACACCAAAGCAGAAGTGCGCACTTTTTTCGAAACCCATTTTCCGGATGCGGTGCCGATTATGCCGGATTTAGAAAATGATTTTTTTGAAAATCCAACATCTTCATTGGTGACTATTCGATGTTATCCGTGGAAACACAAAAGCACTTGCTTGATTGGCGATGCTGCCCATGCTATTGTACCTTTCTACGGCCAAGGCATGAACTGTGGCTTTGAAGATGTTCGCGAATTGGATGAACTCCTCGATGAAAACAACGAAGATTGGGAAAGCACCTTGGAGAAATTTCAGGTGCAACGCAAACCAAACGGTGATGCCATTCTCGACTTAGCTTTGTATAACTACATCGAAATGCGCGACTTGAGCGGAAGAGAAGATTTTCAGTTACGATTAAAAATTGAGAAAAAGATTGCCGCAACTTTTCCTGATCGTTTTATGACGTTGTACAGTATGGTGACGTTCAGTGATTTCTCCTACTACGAAGCCAAAACGAGAGGCGAGGCGCAAAGCCAACTTTTGGATAGTATCATGGCATTGCCGAACATTGAAGAGAATTGGGACAGCGCAGAAGTGATGCGAATGGCAGAAGATTGGATAAATACGCGCTACAACTAAATATCATGATTTCTTGTCTTTATATTAGATTTGAATAATCATGCAAAAATTAAAAACCTACTTCTTCTTGTTTATCTCCGTTTTCCCGATGCTATCTTTTGCGCAATGGGAAGAAACAGACAACCGTGTGTTAAATGAGTTTATAGTGATGCTCAAACCTAGTGTGCGCATTGCCGAGTTTACCTCAACAGAAAGTACGTTACAAGTCAAACAATGTCTTTCACCAAGAATGAATATTTGGTTGATGGAAAGAAATGCCACAGCTGATGCTGAAAATTTTCTAACCAAAATACAACGTCATCCACTAGTAAAACTTGCGCAGTTTAATCATATCATTGAAGAGCGTAGCTTGCTGCCTAACGATACTCGATTTAACGAACAATGGAACATGCTGAACACGGGGCAAAACAACGGCCTAGCCGGAGCGGACATAGAAGCAACACAAGCTTGGGATATTAGCACAAACAATATCACTGCGCTTGGTGACACGATTGTAGTGGCAGTGATAGATGGTAAATTTGACTTAGCCCATGAAGATTTAAACTTCTATGTCAACTATACAGAGATAGCCGGTGATAGCATTGACAACGACAATAATGGTTTTGTTGACGATGTGCAAGGATGGAACTTTTATGATCTCAATAACGATGTAAACACCAACGGAGGCTTTAATAGCCACGGCACACACGTGAGCGGTATAGTTGGTGCAAAAGGCAACAACGGTTTAGGTGTAGCAGGCACTAACTGGGGCGTGAAAATTTTACCTATTTCAGGCTCTTCCAGCAACGAAAGTATTGTGATACAAGCATACGATTATGCCATGACGATGCGAATCATGTACGATACGAGCAATGGCACCAAAGGCGCTTATGTAGTGGCTACTAATTCTTCTTTTGGTAAAGATGAAGGCAAGCCGATTGACTACCCAATTTGGTGTGCGATGTATGACTCCATGGGTACATTAGGTATTTTGAGTGCAGGTGCCACAGCCAACAAAAATTTTTACATCGAGGAAAAATCTGACATGCCTACAGCTTGCCCCAGCAATTGGCTGATTACGGTTACTAATACTACTCGCTTAGATATAAAAACCACTAACGCAGGTTATGGTAACAAAAGCATTGACTTGGGGGCACCCGGCACAAGTGTACTTTCTACTATTTCTTCTAATACATACGGAACACTATCAGGAACATCTATGTCTACGCCACACGTGGCGGGAGCTGTAGCGAGTATGTTTGGCGCAGCTTGTGCACCATTGATGAAAGCCTACAAACAACAACCCGACAGTATTGCACTGACAATCAAAAAGTACTTATTACAAGGAGCTGAATGGATACCTGGATTAAATAATATCACCGTCACCAATGGGCGATTAAACTTAAATCGTGCTATTCAAAATCTTCGTCAATTTAATTGCGATTCATGTAGTTTTTCCGCTTATATAGTCAGGGCTAATATTTCCTGCAAAGGCGCTAACAACGGAGCATTGGCTGCCGTACCAACAGGTGATATTCTAAGCTATAACTACTTTTGGTCAACAGGGCAAACTGTGCCGGAAATATTAAGTAAACCTGCGGGTTACTACACCGTTACTATGACTGATAACACAGGTTGTAAGCGAGTTGTGACAAGTTCTTTACACGACCCGGATAGCATAATCGTTCAATCTATTCAATACATAGTTGCGACTGATTCTACTGTTGGGAATATTATCGTCAATGCTTCTGCGGGGTTTGACACTTTAAGTTACTCCTTAGATGGAATTACGTATCAAAGTTTTCCTACGTTCACGATTAATCAAAACATCACCTACACGGTCTACATCAAGAGTAAAAGTGGCTGCATAGTTCAAAAAACAATTTCACCGACAGGTTTAAATGAAATTATACCACAACTATCGTTTATGCTTTTCCCGAATCCGAATCAAGGCCTATTTAATCTGCAATTTAATTTGGTTGAGGCAGGTGAAGTTTCAGTAATCGTATCTAATCTTTTAGGCGCTGTTTGCTTAACGCAATCAGAAAGTTACTCTAGTGGTTATCATGCTGCCTCTATACAAGCGGATGCCTTGCCTAACGGTATTTACATTGTTCACTTACAAACTCAACTTGGACAATCGTCTAGCAAAAAAATGGTTATCGCACGCTAACCGCAGACCGACAATCGTTACTATATTTACCCAATGAATTATCGTTGGAAATTGAGAGAAGCTGACCCCGAGAAAGTGATGGCACTTTACACGGAGTTAAAAATTCATCCGGCTTTGTGTCGCTTATTGGTGTTGCGCGGCATTGAAACTTACACAGAAGCGCAAAAGTTTTTCCGCCCAACACTCGATGATCTGCACGACCCATTTTTGATGCGTGATATGGACAAAGCTATTGCCCGAATTGAATTGGCGATTGCTAATTGTGAAAAAATTTTAGTGTATGGCGATTATGATGTGGATGGTACCACCTCAGTGGCTGTGGTTTATAGTTTTTTGTACAACTTTTACCCCAATTTAGACTATTACATTCCTAATCGCTACACCGAAGGATATGGTATTTCTACTACCGGTATTGACTTTGCTGTGGCCAATGGTTTTAGTTTAATCATCGCACTCGATTGCGGAATTAAGTCAATTGATAAAATAGCATACGCCAACGAAAAAAATATTGATTTTATTATTTGCGATCATCACACTGTAGGCGATTATATTCCAAACGCAGTAGCTGTGCTCGACCCTAAACGCAAAGATTGCAACTATCCTTACAAAGAACTAAGCGGATGTGGCATTGGATTTAAACTTATTCAAGCCTATGCGCAAAAAAATAACCTGCCTTCAGAAAGCTATACGCAGTACCTCGACCTTGTATGTGTAAGCATTGGCAGTGACATTGTGCCGATAGATGGAGAAAACAGAATTTTGGCGTTTCATGGTTTACATAAACTGAACACAAACCCCGTGCGCGGACTTCGTCAACTCAAAGAAATAGCCGGAGTACAAAAAACGATGAGCATAGATGATGTGGTGTTTACCATCGGACCGCGCATCAATGCTGCCGGACGCATGGACGATGCAAAGCATGCCGTTAAGTTACTCATCAGCGATGAAATAAATCTGGAAGCCGAAGAGCAAGCGTACCAACTCAACCGCATGAATAATGATCGCAAAGATTTGGACAGAAGCATCACAGCTCATGCACTAGTTATAATCGCCAACGATGAAGCCTTGCAACAACGAAAATCGACCGTGCTTTTCCATCCGGATTGGAACAAGGGCGTGGTGGGCATTGTCGCTTCTCGGTTGACAGAGACGTACTATCGCCCAACAATTATCATGACCGAAGCAGATGGGAAACTGACCGGTAGTGCCCGTTCCATCAAAGGTTTTGATTTGTATGATGCGATTGATGCCTGCAGCGAACATTTAATACAATTTGGTGGACATAAATTTGCCGCGGGCTTAACCATGCATAGCGAAAACTTCGAAGCATTTTCGCAAAAATTTGAAGCAGTAGTTCGCGCGAATGTGACAGATGATATGCTCGTACGCGAACTAGAAATTGATGCTGAAATTAATTTCAGCGACATCACGCCAAAGTTTTATAACATCCTCAAACAAATGGCTCCGTTTGGCCCCAACAACATGAAGCCCGTGCTGATGACCAAAGGTGTGCGCGACACCGGTTGGAGTAAAATTGTGAAAGAAGATCACATCAAATTTTCAGTAAAACACAACGATGTGCCGCTCAATGGCATTGGATTTAACCTTGCGGAAAAAATGAACGTAGTGAAAAGCGATGCCTTTAAGATTGCTTACTATGTGGAGGAAAATGAATGGAATGGTAATGTGAGTTTACAATTGATGGTGAAAGATGTTGATGTGAGTTAACTTACTCCACAGCTATAGCACTGACGGCCGGTTTATCGGCTAGGTAATATACACTCACACTGTCATTCAACGCCACTTTGTTTTTCACTTTTTTCGATACCGTATAAGACTTGCCGTCTACTACATACGTAGCTACAATTTCTTGCTTACTGCCTTTGTCAACTATTGTTGTGACGGCTGCTTGCATACGGATACCTTCACTACCAATTCTATCTACAGTACGATACTCCAACAAATTTCCAATTGTAGAAAACGCAGCAAATCCAATGATGACTGCAAAGACTATCCAAAAACTTTTACTACTTTTTTGCAGAGTATCGCTCATAGTACTTTTTTGAAATTAAATATCAAAACCTAATCGTGTGCTTAGCACAGCAGGTAAGGCCGGCAACTTGTTTCGCTCAATCAAGAAAGAAGTCAACTCAGCAAACTCTACAAAAATGTAATGTTTGTCTAGCGCTCCTTTCAAATAATCTTTCCCGGTGCTGCCGCCTGTGCCCATACGGGTACCAATCATGCGGTGTACCATGTTGATATGGCGATAACGCCAAGCCGATAAGCCATTATCAATTTCTAATAATTGATTCATCAATTGATAAGGTGCTTGTAACAACGGATAATCACGATAGAGCATGATAAACAATGCCGCTCTGCGCGCCTTAGCGCTCAAGCCCCATTCTGCTTTCTTCTCTTCGGTGAAAAACAATTCCTCTAAACGAGTGAGGTTAAACTGCTCTGCCGGAGATAAACTCTCCCCATAGCGCTCTATGTACTTATCCCAAAATGGATGTTTACCCGAGAGACTTGTCCAATTTGGCCAATGAGACGCATCATCAAAAAACGGCATACGTTCCAACCAACTATTCACTAGCTCCAAAAGAGTTTTGTGATGCTCCAAATCTTCAATCTGCTTTTTGTCTTCGGGCTTTAGTTGGCTCGTGTAATACTCTCTGCCGTGGCGGTTCTCCATCTTCAACCCTAAGTGTGCTTCTAGTTGCTTAAACTGAATGCTCTGAAAACCAGAAGCCGGGCGCAACATGTTTCTAAAGTCGAGAAAATCGAGTGGAGTCATGGTTTCTAAAATATTGACCTTATCCACCAACACTTGCAAAATGGTAATCACTCTATTCAGGCGATGATTGACGGTAAACAAATCTGGCGAGCTGTCCTTAATGTTAGGTTGGCTCATGATTTTCATTACCGAACTTACTTCAAATAGAATTTGCTTGAACCACAATTCGTAGGACTGATGGATGATGATAAACAACATTTCATCGTGGGCATGTTTGTTGCCTTCTTTATCACTTTCTAAGTCTTGAGCACCTAAAATTTTATCGAGTTGTAAATAGTCGCTGTAGTAAACTCCGTCTTTCATTAGGGTTGATTTTGTAGATACGAAAATGAATAAATAAATGACAAATCATTATGAATGAAATCAGTACGATTATTACTACTTCTCCTCTTTGCGCACCACCAACATCACCCAATCGTTCTCGATGGGTTGAAAGCCGTGTTCGTAGCAGAAGTAATAGGTTTTGCCGGCTTTGGTGGTGAGTGTGTTGGTGAAGTAGGTGAAGTTATAGCCACGTTCTTGCAGTTTGCTTTTGGGCAGTTTGGTGATGCCGCCTTCTGCGGTATTGAGTTCTTCTAATATCCGTCTGTTCTTGCGCAGAATGTTATTGATGTTGCGTACCAAGTTATTGCTGTCGCTGTTCTGCTCGTTGTTATAGGTGTTGCGGCATTGGTCGTCACAAAATTTTTTGTCGGCTCGTCCTTTTATGGCAGTTCCGCAAGAAAGGCAAGTTTTGGGCTCAGACATTACTATTGATTTTAAAGGCAATATAAACAAAAAGCCGTTTACAAACGACTACAATCGGAAATAAACGATTACTACCCGACTAGCGTTTTGCGACCTCCCCATATTTGCATCGTCAAATTTATTCACCGCTCTCCGGCCTAACCGAAACTACCGGAGGGTATAAAACCAAATCGTATGAACACATTAAAAAACAGTGTACGCCTGATGGGCAACTTGGGAGCAGCTCCCGAAGTGAAATCAATTAGTGACAACAAAAAGCTGGCGAAGTTCAGCGTAGCCACGAATGAAAGCTACAAGAACGAGAAAGGCGAAAAAGTGACCGAAACCTATTGGCACAACGTGGTGGCCTGGGGCAAGCGGGCGGGCATTGTAGAGAAGTATTTACAAAAAGGCAGCGAGGTAGCCATCGAAGGCAAACTCACCAACCGCAGCTACACAGCCAAAGATGGCGTGAAACGCTATGTGACCGAGATACTCGCCAACGAAGTGTTGATGGTGGGCGGAAAGCAGTAAATCTATCTCAGCAAACATTTCAAAACCCCGATGCGA
>CANGXE010000073.1 GCA_947457525.1 Bacteroidota bacterium
AAGCACGAACCCGTTTCGTGCTTCTTTGTTTTACAAACATTATTTTCACCCTACGTTATGAGTAAAAAAGGAAAAGTTTTAGTGGCGATGAGTGGAGGAATTGACTCCACGGTGACTGCCGTCATGCTCCACGAGCAAGGCTACGAAGTGGTGGGCATCACCATGAAAACATGGGACTATGCCACCAGCGGGGGCAGCAAAAAAGAAACCGGTTGCTGTTCGTTAGACTCCATTAATGACGCTCGCCAAATAGCAGTTGACTTAGGGTTTAGCCATTTCATCATTGACATCCGCGATGAGTTTGGCAACTTCGTGATAGATAATTTTGTGGACGAGTACTTAGCGGGTCGCACACCTAATCCTTGTGTGATGTGCAATACACACATCAAATGGGAAGCCTTGTTGAAGCGAGCCGACATGATGGATTGTGAGTTTATTGCCACCGGTCACTACGCCAACGTGCGTCAAGAAAATAGTCGCTATGTAATTTCGAAAGGATTGGACAAGAACAAAGACCAAAGTTATGTGCTGTGGGGCGTTAGTCAGTCTTGCTTGAGCAGAACGATGTTTCCCGTAGGCAATTTTCATAAGCCCGACATCAAGCAGATGGCGCGCGACATGGGCTACCACGAGATAGCCAACAAAAACGAAAGCTACGAAATCTGTTTTGTGCCGGACAATGACTATCGCGGATTTTTGAAACGCAAAGACCCCACACTAGAAGACAAAGTGCGTGGCGGAAATTTTGTGGATCAACACGGCAAAGTGTTGGGCAAACACGAAGGCTATCCATTTTACACTATTGGTCAGCGCAAAGGCTTAGGGATTGCTTTGGGCAAACCCATGTTTGTGACGGAGATTTTCCCCGATACCAACACGGTGGTGTTGGGTGAAGAAAAAGAATTGGACAGAAACGGCATGTGGGTCGGCAAAATGAACTTGCAGAAGTACGAGCGCATTGAAGGCGTGATGCCCGTGATGACCAAAGTGCGTTACAAGCACGATGGCGAATCGAGCTTAATTCACCAAATAAACGAGCGCATCAAAGTAGATTTCATGGCTCCGGTTTCGGCTATTGCGCCCGGACAAAGTGCGGTGTTCTACGAAGGGGATGATATGATTGGTGGTGGACTGATTTTTTCTAACTTTAGTGCGGAAACCAAGCCTGCCGAACTAAACTCGCTGCACCATGCTTAAGCATTTTTTGTTAGCCTTATTGAC
Organism: Bacteroidota bacterium; assembly: GCA_947457525.1. Classification (GTDB taxonomy): domain Bacteria; phylum Bacteroidota; class Bacteroidia; order Chitinophagales; family LD1; genus Bog-950. Next base: position 1,222 of record CANGXE010000073.1, read on the forward strand.
CTTTTCGTTGTTGGTGTTTGTGCAAAGTTGCTCGAACAAGAAGGACGATTTCAATCTAGACTATAACTACAATTACTATCCATTGACTACCGGGCATTATGTGACCTACAATGTCGACTCGATTTCGTATCGCTTCAACAATCCCAACTATCTGCGCGACACGGTTCGCTATCAACTTAAAGAAGTGGTGGCCGACACATTTTACGACAACGAAAACGAGTTAAACTATCGCCTAGAGCTTTTTCGTAGGCCGGATGCCACAGCCGGTTGGAGTATCTGGAAGGTGTGGAACGTAAAACAAACCACCACCACACTGCAAAAGAATGAAGACGACATTCGCTTTATCAAACTCGTTTTTCCGCAGACTGATGGCGAAACATGGAACGGCAATATCTATGTGCCGAACACCACTATCTACGATATTTTCAAAAACTGGACTTACCGCTACAGCAACCTGCACCAACCGCTTTCGCTCAATGGATTTAACTTCGACAGCACGCTAGTGGTGAACCAAGTGGACGATGAAAATGTTATTGAAAAGAAATTGCGGAAAGAAATCTATGCCAAGAACGTAGGGATGATTTATCAAGAATGGGAAGGGATGAAAAAACAACGTGTAGATAAAGACTGGCAAGAAGGCCCCGAGACCGGCTTTCGCATAAGAATGACCATTATTGACCATAATTAATCTTCGCTGAATTGATGAAACGTATTAGTCTATTTGCTTTATTCTTCATCACCCACTTTACTGGTTTTTCGCAACAAAACTTTTACTGGATAAAATTTAAAGACAAAAAGCTTAGTCCTTATTCGCTCATTCAACCTGAGCAGTTTTTATCTGCAGAATCTATTGCCCGCAGACAAACACAAAACATTTTACTAGACGAAAGCGACCTGCCTATCTCTCCGGCTTATATTGACAGCATCTCTCCTTTCATCAACGAACTTCGCCATCGGCTCAAATGGTTCAACACTGCGGTGGTGCAAATCAATGTGCCGGCCAATGTAGCCATCCTCCGGCAGCTTAGCTTTGTCGATAGCATCGCTCCGCTGCATTATTTGCCTTACAAATCCAGCCTGAAAAAGTTTGAAGATGAAGAAGCCCTGATGGAGGTGAACCAAAACATCGTTTACCCCAACTACTACGGAGCGGCTTACCATCAAGCTAATATGATTAATGTAGATTTACTGCATCAGTTGGGCTACAAAGGCCAAGGCGTGCACATTGCCGTGATGGATAATGGCTTTTACAACACCGATATTATCCCCGGCTTCGACTCCATGCGCACCAACCTCAAAATGACGAGAAACTTTGTGCAGAACAGTGACATCGTTTATGCTCGCGGCAGCCATGGCACCACGGTGCTCAGTTGCTTGGCTGGGCATCTTCCCAACCGTTATTTGGGCACCGCTCCGGGTGCGGATTACAGTTTGTTTACCACCGAACAAGACGATGCAGAATGGTTGATGGAAGAATATAACTGGGCAGCAGCCGCAGAAACAGCCGACAGCATTGGGGCTAAAATCCTCACCACCTCGCTCGGCTACACCACCTTCGATGGCGACACCGGCAATCATACTTACGCAGACTTAGATGGCAACACCACCATCATCACTCGCGCCAGCAACCGCGCCTTCAACAAAGGCATACTCGTGGCCACCAGCGCAGGCAATTCAGGCGCCAACTCGTGGTTCTACATCAGCGCTCCGGCCGATGCCGACAGCGCGCTAACCATTGGCGCTGTAGACTCTGCCGAAGTCATTGCGGGCTTTAGCAGCCGTGGCCCCAATGCCTCAGGGCGCATCAAACCCGACCTCTGCACCCAAGGCGTGAAAAGTGCTGTGATTACGACCGATGGAGGCGTGGGCTACAGTGGCGGCACTTCGTTCAGTTGTCCGATTTTTGCCGGAGCAGCCGCTTGCTTGTGGCAGGCCTTCCCCGACAAAAGCGCTCAAGACATCAAATACGCCATCCTGCTCAGCACCGACCGCTTCTGGAATCCCGACAACAACTACGGCCACGGCATCCCCAACTTCTACACCGCCTACTTGCTCCTCCAAACGAACTACAACGGCAACATCCTCCAAGCCGACCAATCTACGGTGGTTTACCCCAATCCTTTTGACCAAACGCTGAACATAGCCACTTATAGTGCCGAAAACAAACTGCACCGCCTCGAGGTGTTCGACATCACTGGTTCAAAAGTCATAGACCAAGAGATTTTCCTACGCGACAAGACCTACGAAATCATCGCCCTCACCGAGGTGCGCCAACTCCCTGCCGGCAAATACATCCTCCGCCTCAACCGCGACAAAAAGCAAACTTTCCCTTTAGTGAAAGTGAAGTAAGCGAGGGGAAATAAGTTTACCACAAGTCATTATTCACCGACAAAAAGCCTCCTGCAATCAAATAGGAAGATTGCGGGGAGCAACCGCATGCTGTCAGTCGTAATGCGGCAAGTGACATAGTGCAACCGCCTGTTGTAGGTCGTAGTCCGGCAAGTGATTTGGTGCAACTGCCTGTTGTCGGTCGTAGTGCAGCAAGTGACATGATGCAACTCCCTGCTGTCGGTCGTGATGCGTCAAGTGACATAGTGCAACCGCCTGTTGCCGGTCCTAGTCTGGCAAGTGATTTGGTGCAACCGCCTGCTGCCGGTCGTAGTGTGTAATGTAACATGCTGTAATTCGGAGAAAGGAAACGCATGGCGGAGTGTTACAGTAGGTATTTCGGAGAAACAGATTAGTTAAGGCGCAAAAAAATCCTCTCTCTAAAATTTAGCCATGAAATTGAAAAACTCGCTAACAACCCAATAGTAATTTCATAGCTTCCACAAATAATTTATTTTGGCAACTCAAACCATCGAGCTATCATGAAATCAACCACTTACTTCAAATCTCCTGCGTTCTGGGCCTTGGCGGTCTTTGTGCTGATTCTCACCGTGTTTGGCTACAAAAACCATTTCAACAATCCCTTTCATTTTGACGATGCGCACACCATCGTGTCCAACCAATATATCCGCGACATCAAAAACATTCCCTTGTTTTTTAAAGACGCCACCACCGTCAGCACCCTGCCCGCCAACCAAACTTACAGACCGGGCATCACCACGCTCAACGCCATAGATTGCTGGCTAAGCGGCAAAGGCGAACCCGTGCCGTTTTACTATCACCGCTCCATCTTCTTATCGTTCTTGTTGCTGGGTGTCGTGCTGTTCTTTTTTGCCAAAAAACTGTTTGACCTCGCTCGCCCCGATGCCTTGAACCCCTACGCTGCGCTGTTGGTGTCGGGTTTATTCCTCGTCCACACCGCCAATGCCGAAACCATCAACTACATCATCGCTCGCTCCGACTCCTTCTCCACCCTGATGTTGCTCCTAGCAATGGTGGTATTTATGTATTGGCCTAAGCTGCGCAAGTTTCAAGTGTATCTCATTCCTGCGGTGGTCGGCATCATGGTGAAAGAGCCGGCCGTGATGATTGCTCCACTCCTCTTTCTGTTTATCTACCTGTTCGAAAAAGACAGCTCTCTGGCCGATTTTTTCTATGCTAAGGGTGTAAAAAAATTTGGAGAAACCTTGCTAATAGTAACGCCCTTGTTGCTCGTCATAGTGTTCTTGCTGTGGCTCATCAAAGCGATGATACCGCCTAGCTTCACGCCCGGCAACACCTCGCAGTGGCACTACATCCTCACGCAGCCCTTTGTGATTGTCCATTACGTCAACAATTTCTTCTTGCCGTTCAACCTCAGTGCCGACACCGATTGGAAACTAATCACCAATCCGTTTGACGACCGAGTAATCATCGGTGTTCTTTTCATCATCGGGCTGATTTCATTGGCTTGGGTGAGTGCGAACAAACGCGAATGGCGTCCGGTGGCCTTTGGTATCCTTTGGTTTTTGTTAGCCTTGTTGCCTACGTCCGTGGTGCCGCTTTCCGAGGTGTTGAACGACCACCGTCCGTTTTTCCCTTACATCGGCTTGTGCGTAGCCGTGGTCTGGAATATTGTTTTGTTGTATAGAAAATATGAAGCCAAGTGGTTCTCCGCTTCGGTGGCGAAATATGCTTTAGTCGTACTACTCATGGGCATCTTAGTGGCGCATAGTTTTGGCGTAAGGCAACGCACCCAAGTGTGGAGCAGCGGAGAAACATTGTGGTATGACGTCACCATAAAAAGCCCCGGCAACGGACGCGGCTTGATGAACTACGGCAACGCCCTTATGGCGAAAGGCGACTACCCAGGAGCGATTGACTACTTCAACAAAGCGAAAGAGCAATGGCCTTATTACTCTTACATCTACACCAATCTCGGTGTGGTCTATGGCGCTACCAATAAAGTGGCCGAAGCCGAAACCAACTTTAAATATTCACTGCAACTAAACAGCACCAACCCCGAAACGTTCTACTTCTATGGCCTATTCCTGCGCCAACAAAAGCGCTATGACGAAGCAAAAATACAAGCTCAAAAAGGATTGGCGCTTAGCCCAGAGCATGTTGGGTTAAACTCATTTCTCAACGATTTGAATAGTAATCCGCTTTACGTAGCAGCCGGCAACGAACGATTGAAACTTATTGAGCAAAAAGCGCAAAACGAACCTACACCCGAAAACTACTTAAACCTTAGTTTGGAGTACTACAACTTGCAGCGCTATGAGGATTGTATCAAGGCTTCGTACAAAGCCATTGAACTAAAGCCCGGCTATGAGTTAGCGTACAACAACATTTGCTCGGCTTACAATGCCATGCAAAAATGGGACGAAGCCATAGCAGCCGGAGAACAAGGATTGAAACTAAATCCCAATTATCAATTGCTGAAAAACAATTTAGCCGTATCGAAAGCCGGAAAAGCAAAAAGCGGGAAGTAAGCTGTATGCAGGGTTGTAACCAAATAAAAAACGGAAACAATACGTATAGAAAATATAGCTTTGTGGCGTATGAAAAAAACGGCCATCCTTCTTTTTGTAGCATTCATCACTTTGCTGCAAACCAACAGTTGCAAACAATGCAGCACCCCTAAAGAAACCACCACTGACACTACAGACAGCACCGACATACCTACATTGAAATCAATGAACGAGGCGATCAAACTCGACTCACTCAATCCAGTGTTGTACTACAAACGAGCTTTACTTTACGAAGCTAATGGTGACTTGAAAAGTGCTATTACGGATATGTACTTGGCCTTGTCCATAGACACGCTTCGCCCCGAATTGTATTTATACACTGCCGATCTTTTCAAAAAAAGCGGAGAACCTATTCGCGGCATTTCACTGATGAACAAAGCCATCGCCACGGACTCTTTTCATATACCATTCTATGTCAAAGCAGCTGAGTTAGCATACATCGACACCAACATTGCCAAACACTATGGCCTGGCGTTAGACTATCTCAACACGGCTATACAAAAAGACCCGCAAAATGCGGATGTCTATTTTTATAAAGGCAACGTCTATAAAGAAGCAGGCGACACCAGCAAAGCCATTTCGAGCTTTCAAACCGCCACAGAACTCAACCCTAAGTTTTATGATGCTTTTATGCAGATAGGTCTTTTGCTCAAAGAGAAAAAAGATAAAACTGCCGCTAAATATTTTGACAACGCGATCCGAGTGAAAGAAAACGGTAGCGATGCACTTTACGCCAAAGCCAACGTGCTAAAAGAAGAAGGTGTTAAACTTTATGACGCCAACAAACTTCCCGAAGCAGTTTCCAAACTTCAACAGGCCATTGCTGCTTTCAAACAAGTGATTGAGCAAGACCACCGCAATGTAGAAGCCTACATGGGCATTGGCTTTTCTTATTATCAAATGGACTCTGTTCGTGAGGCTTATGAATACTATGATAAAGCTTTAAAAATTGCACCTA
>CANGXE010000074.1 GCA_947457525.1 Bacteroidota bacterium
GTTACTAATACAGTGATAACCGTGCCGGTTATGTTACCGATAAAAGGTACAATCTCCAGCAAACCGCAAAGCACCGCAAAGAAGATAGCATTCTTGACGCCCAAGATTGAGAATCCAATGCCATACATTATCCATAAGCAGACAATCATTTTGGCCATACCTACCAGATATTGTTGAGAAACATTGGCAGCACGTAAGATGACTTGCTCCGTTTCTTGCTGTTGATCACTAGGTGAAAGTTGCAGGATAAAACTTTTGATGTGAGTTCTGTAATAAAGCAAGAAGTAAACATATACGAACGTAAGCACAGCTCCTGTGCCTACGCTACTCAACGAACCGGCTAGGCTCTCTATCATAGCAGTAACAGAGCTTTGTTGGTCTTTGAGCAATTGCGATTGCTCGGACAATGAAATGCCAAAATGGTAGAAGATAGATTGCTGGAGTTTACTCGTGATTTCAAAGAATTTTGACTTGATGAGCGCTACATCTTCAAGCAAAGCCGACACTTGCCATCCAATCAACGCACCAATCGCAGCTATAAAAAGGAGTAAACCGAGCAGGCAGATGAAAACCGCCAATCCGCGTGGCACTTTTTTACTTTCCATCCATTTAGAAAAGGGTAGAAAAAGCGTAGCCAATATGCCGGCTATCGAGATAGGGATTAAAAATTCTTTAGCGAAATATAATCCCGCGGTAATTAAGAAAATGAGAAGAAGTTTTTTTATCAAGGGATAGATGTTCAATCTGCGCAAACCGCGTTCACCAAAGGTAGCCTATTTAAACATTATGGTAGTTATTAGTCGTTAAAAGCCAATAAATAGACTAATGGAAATAACTAATAGTGGAGAGCCTTACCATTTCTTCCCACTTCGTCCATTTTTCTGTCCCAAATTCCCACTTTGAGTTTATTATGTTCAACATGACATGTGGAAATCAGCGTATTTTATGTTGATAACGTAACATATTGTCCACATCGAACGTTAATAATATAATAGTTGCCACTTTTTACCACAGCTAAAAGCTAATAAAATCAAGGGTTTTGGTTAATTATTGAGTTGTTGAAAATTAAAAAAGGGGTTTTAGTGGTATTTAGTGGTAATATGTGGGTGTAGTATTTATTTTTGTAGCACTAAACACACTAACGGATATGTTATTCCGCGGACAATTCGATTGCACAATGGACGATAAGGGGCGCATTAAGATGCCGGCTACCTTGCGCAAGCAATTTCCGGGCGAAGACAACAACCGCTTTATGATTGCCAAAGACATCGAAGATTGTTTGGTAATCTACCCACTTAAAACATGGGAAGAGCAGGAAGCTATTCTGGCGAAACTTAATCCGTTCAACACTCAACACCAAAAATTTTATAATGCGATTACTGTAGGGCTTACCGAAGTAGAAATGGACAGCGCGGATAGATTTTTGATTTCAAAAAGTTTACAAAAGTATTTGGGGGCAACCAAGGACATCGTGCTCAAAGCCAAACGCGACAGAATTCAAGTGTGGGATGCTGCCAAGTTTGAACAATACACCCAAGTGAATATTGCAAACATTCAGCCATTGGCCGATGAAGCAGCAAGGTACTTGGATGATTTAGAAAAAAATAAATAGTGAAGCGGCTTAGCTACCTAAACGAAGCAAAAAAATGAGAGAAGAGAAAAACGGTAGCGGCTATCACACACCCGTTCTTTTACATGAGTGCATAGAAGCGCTAAACATTAAACCGGAAGGTACATACGTTGACGTAACGTTTGGTGGCGGTGGTCATTCATCTGTTATACTCAGCCAACTAGGTTCGGAGGGCAAACTCATCGGTTTTGATCAAGACGAAGATGCGCAACGAAATGCTTTATACGATCCGCGCTTCCAGCTTATTCGCGCCAACTTTAGCGAGGTGAAAAGCTTTTTGCGTTTGCATGGTCATTTGCCTGTTGATGGCATTTTGGCGGACCTCGGTGTTTCAAGTTTTCAATTTGACACAGCCGAGCGCGGGTTCAGTTTTCGCTTTGACGGACAGTTGGATATGCGTATGAACCGAGGAGCAGCTAAAGACGCGCGCGAAGTGTTGATGACTTACTCTGCTGAGCAGTTGCAACAAATGTTTAGCGAATATGGCGAAGTGCGCAATTCAAAAACATTAGCCTTAGCTATAGTAGAAGCAAGAGCGGTGAAGCCGATTGAAACTATTGCGGAGTTAAAGTTGATTGCCGAAACACACCGCATGGGCGAAATGCATAAGTATATGGCGCAAGTGTTTCAAGCTATTCGCATCGAAGTAAATGATGAGTTGGGGGCGTTGAAAAAGTTTTTGCAACAAGCGCACGAAGTGTTGGTGCCCGGTGGGCGATTGGCAGTAATCACTTTTCATTCGTTAGAAGACCGATTGGTAAAAAACTATATGAAGCATGGCACTTTTGAAGATGAACCAGATAAAGATTTCTTCGGAAATTTTGAAAGAAAATTTAAGCTAATCACCAAAAAGCCAATTGAGGCAACACCTGAGGAACAAAGAAAAAATTCGCGCTCGCGATCAGCAAAACTGAGAGTAGCCGAAAAAGTATAAACCAGACATGGAACAACAAGAAAACATAGAACAAGAAGTAAAGAAAAAGCGATCATCGGCAGGGCGCAGCTTCTCTTCTATGTTGGGTAAGTTGGATAGCGTGGGTGAGTCGGGAATGACCGTAGTGAAAGACAACTTAGGGTTTGTTGTTTTTATTGTGATGTTGGCGATGCTGCACATTGCGAACACTAACATGGCCGAAGATTTTGCGCGAAAAATTACGCGTATGGAAAAAGAAGTGAAGCAGTTGCGCTGGCGATACATGACCACTAGTAGCGGATTGATGCAGAAAAGTAAGCAAAGCGAAGTCGCCAAGTTGGTGCAATCGCAAGGCATAAAAGAATTGCGTGTTCCGCCTTTCAAAATTGAAGTGACGGAAACCAAAAAAGATTAACAAAGAACAAGCTGTAGCTACCTGACAAAATATAGCAGCAGTAAAATATAAATTGAAGTAAAGCACAGTGGCAAACAAAAGGCAAGAAATACTCTTACGGGCAAACTTAGGTTTTGTGGCGATGTGCCTTTTGGGTTTATCTATTGTTGTTCGAGCCGGTTATATTCAAATGGTGCAAGGTGAGCACTATAGAAGTTTGGCAGATAGCTTGACTATTTTCCCAAAAACAATCTTTGCGGAACGAGGAAATATTTATTCTGAAAATGGTCGCCTGTTAGCGACCACGCTTCCAACATTCGATGTACGCATTGATTTTAAAACACTGCAGAATAATCCTGAGTTGTTTAAGCAGCACTTGGACTCTATATCTATTCTCCTCGCCACAACTTTTGGCGATAAATCATCAGATCAATACAAAGCTGAACTCAAAAAAGAGTATAGAAAAAGAAGCCGTTACTATTTATTGAAACGTAATGTTACTTACAATCAAATGGAAGACATGAAGTCGTGGCCGCTGTTTCGCAAAGGACAATACAAAAGCGGCATGATTGCTGTACAAAACGACAAGCGTTTGATGCCATTTGGTTTGTTGGCCAAACGAACAATTGGGTTCACCAATAGTGATGGTCGTATGGTGGGATTAGAAGGAAAGTTTGATGAAATTTTGAAAGGCACACAAGGCAAAGTGATGGTGCAAAAAATTGCAGGAGGTGTTACCATTCCTTTGGATAGCAAAGAGCAAATCACACCGGAGCCGGGTCACGATATTTATACCACTTTAGATATTGAGTTGCAAGATGTGGCTGAAGATGCTTTGTATCGCGCACTCCAACACCATCAGGCCGGTCACGGTTGCGTAGTGTTGATGGAAGTGAAAACCGGAAAGATTAAGGCAATTGCCAATTTGAGTACAAATAAAGATTCAACCTATGGTGAAAACTTCAATTTTGCTGTAGGCGAAGCTACAGAGCCGGGTTCAACATTTAAGTTGGCTACTGTTGCTGCTTTGATGGAAGATGGGTTAGTTACTGCTAACACGAAGGTGGATATGGGTAACGGTATTGCTACATTTTATAATCTACCTATAAAAGATCACGAAGCTCCCGAAATTCCTGTGGTAACACTTCAGCGTGCTATCGAAATATCTTCAAATGTAGCTGTGGCTAAACTAGCACATGCTAATTACTCGGCCACTCCAAAAAAGTTTTATAATCATTTAGAAGATTTTGGTTTTACAAAGAAAATTGACATTGAATTATCGGGTGCTGCGCAACCAAAGTTAGCTGATGTGAAAAAGTGGAGTGGGGTATCAACCGCTTACCTGGCACATGGGTATGAATTGCAGATTACTCCACTACATACCCTTATGTTTTACAATGCAATTGCCAATAATGGAACAATGGTTGTACCGCATTTAGTAGACAGAATAAAATCATATAATCAGACCGTAGACACGATTAATACGACTATACTCAAAGAGGATATGTTGAGTGAGTCAACGGTAAAACAACTTCGAAAAATACTAGAAGGTGTAGTGGAGAATGGTACAGCCATGAACTTGAAAACAGATTATTTGCGAGTAGCGGGCAAAACGGGTACAGCTGTTATTGCACAAGGAAGTAAAGGGTATAAAAAAGATGGAGCGAAAGCATATCAAGCCTCTTTTTGTGGATATTTCCCTGCTGAGGACCCAAAGTATTCGATGATTGTGGTGATAAACTCTCCGAGTACAAACGGATATTACGGCAATGTAGTAGCAGGAAGTATTTTTAAAGAAGTAGCTGATAAAGTATACTCACTCAACTTGCAGATGCACAAACCTTTCAATACACCTGTGGCGAGTACATCAATGCCAGTTCTTTCAAAAGGATTTGCTGCTGACTTAGCGACTGTCTATAGTTACTTGGGAAAGAAGGTGAATCAATTTACCGGAGATTGGGCTACGGTGACACAATCCAACCAACAGATATCATTGATAGAAAAAGAGTTGACAAAAGATTTGATGCCTGATGTGGTGGGCATGACTATGCGCGATGCATTGTATCTCTTAGAAGGTGAAGGTTTGCGAGTGAATGTTTCAGGTTTTGGTAAAGTAGTTAGCCAGAGCGTGTTGCCGGGTGAGCGAGTGAATAAAGGAACAGTTGTAGCAATAGAATTAAGATAATCATGAGCAAGCGATTAGTCATCTTAGGGGCAGGTGAAAGTGGATGCGGCACAGCAGTGCTAGGCATCAAGCACGGCTATGAGGTGTTTGTAAGTGACGGAGGTGCCATTAAGCCATTGTACAAATCAATGCTTGATGAATGGAAAGTAGATTTTGAACAAGGTACGCACACCATTGATAAAATTTTAAATGCAGACTTGGTGATGAAAAGTCCGGGCATTCCGGATAAAGCACCTATCGTAAAAGCAATCCGCGAAAAAGGAATTGAAGTAGTAAGTGAAATTGATTTTGCTGCGCAGTTTACTTCTGCAAGAATTGTAGGCATCACCGGCTCGAATGGTAAAACAACAACTACTTCACTAATCTATCATATTTTAAAAAATGCCGGATTGAATGTGGGCTTCGGTGGTAACATTGGGCAAAGCTTTGCTTATCAAGTGGCGACTGAAAGTTTTGATTACTATGTTTTAGAAATCTCTAGTTTTCAGTTAGATGATATTCACACGTTTTCGCCAAACATTGCTGTGTTGACTAACATTACTCCGGATCATTTAGATCGATACAATTATGAGTTACAGAACTACGTAGCCGCCAAGTTTGCTATCACTCGCCATCAAACCGAAGATGACTTGTTTATCTATAACACCGATGATGAAATCACAATGGCCAACTTAGATAAATATCCTACGAAGGCTAAAAAAATTCCTTTTAGCTACGACACAATGGTAGAAGAAGGCGCATACACACATAACGAACAAATTATCATAAACCTTAAAAACCAAAACCAATTTACTATGAGTATTCAAGAACTAGGATTGAGCGGACGCCACAACGTGTACAACTCAATGGCAGCAGGTATCGTTGCCAACGCTTACGGACTTCGCAAAGAGCAAATTCGCGAGAGTTTGTCTGATTTTAAATCATTAGAACACCGTATGGAGTCGGTAACCAAAGTTCGCGGCATCGAGTTCGTCAATGACTCTAAGGCTACTAACGTAAACAGTACTTGGTATGCATTAGAGAGCATGAACAAGCCTATCATCTGGATAGCGGGTGGCATTGATAAAGGTAATGACTACAGTGTTCTTGAACCGCTAATTCGCAAAAAAGTGAGAGCAATGATTTGCTTAGGTTCAGATAACACTAAGTTGCATTCTGCTTTCGGCAAAATGATTGACATTATCATCAACACATCAAACATGACTGATGCGGTGAAAATGGCTTACAGTCTAGGCAATAGTGGTGAAGTGGTTTTGTTGTCTCCGGCTTGTGCATCTTTCGATTTGTTCGAGAACTATGAAGACAGAGGTAAGAAATTTAAAGCAGCTGTTTCTCAATTGTAAAATGCAGTTTATTAGGTTCTAAACTAAAGGCAGATGTTATACTATCTCTTCAAGTTTCTCGATCAGCAGTTTGATTTTCCGGGCGCGGGATTGTTTCAATACATCTCGTTTCGCGCTGCGTTTGCAGTTATTTTATCGCTGATAATTTCGGTGAAATACGGAAAGAATGTGATTGACATGTTGCACCGAAAACAAATCGGTGAAACGATTCGAGAGCTAGGATTAACTGGTGAAACACAAAAGAAAGGCACACCAACCATGGGTGGTCTTTTAATCTTGGGAGCTATATTGATCCCCACTTTACTTTTTGCTCGTTTAGATAATATATACATCATTATCATGCTTATCACCACCGTGTGGCTCGGTTTAATTGGTTTTGCCGATGACTACATTAAAGTGTTTAAGAAAGATAAAAAAGGTTTGGCTGGTACGTTTAAGATTATTGGACAAATTGGTCTTGGTTTAATTGTTGGTACTACACTGTACTTTCATTCTGGTGTTGTAACGAAAGAAGAAATTTCTATGGGTGAGGTCTATAAGTATGACAGCAATCAAGTGACTGTAATTACTGATGATAACGGGAAAGTACA
>CANGXE010000075.1 GCA_947457525.1 Bacteroidota bacterium
GGGGTCTAGCTCGGTTTCTTTCAGCTTAGAGCGCATGGCAAACCAAGCGTGCAAGTTGTTTTCCTTGATTATTTTGGCCAACACCTTGTTCGCTGCCGGTTTTGACGAAAACTTCAAGATGGCCTCGCCCTCGGTCCAGTTTATCGGGTGGGGTTTCAGTTGCGAGAAACCTTGCTCGTCTTTGGTCAAGAAGATGGCGTGGGTGTAAGGCAACACCTTCACTTTTTTGTTGAACTCCGGTTGGTGGGTTTTCAATTCGCGGTGGGCAATCAATTTTGCCAACAACTCGTTGCCCGCCAGTTCATAATCAATGCTGCGGAGTAGTTCGTACACGCGCTTTTTTTCCGGTGTGTCAGATGGAGTGCTGAAATAAGTGATGACTTTTTTTCGAATGTTTTTCACTCCTTCGAGCAAGATGATTTTGCCTACTTCATCGCGGAAAAAATAAACGCCTGCGTCTTCGGGCAGCTTTTCGATTTCTGCTTTCGAAAGGTAGGGCGGCAACATTTCTACATCAATGCCGTGGTTCACTTCTATTTCGATATACTTCTGTCCGGTGCTTTTCGACAAGATAATTTCCAACAGCTTCACCGTGGCTTCTGCATCGCCTCGGGCGCGGTGGCGGTCGGCTATCTGTATGTTCAGCGCATCGCAGATGTTGCCGAGGCTGTAGGAGTTGTGGCCGGGGATTACTTTCCGCGCTAGGTTCACGGTGTCGAGCTGCTTACGATTAAAGTCTATGCCTATGCGTTTAAACTCTTGGCGGATCATGCCGAAGTCGAACTTCACATTGTGCGCCACAAAGATGTTTTCGTGGGTCAAGTCGAGCACTTTTTCGTGAATTTCTTCAAAGCTAGGCGCATCGGCCACCATCTCGTTGGTGATGCCCGTCAGTTTGGTCACATAAGGGTCAATGCCGCGCTTCGGGTTGACGAGCGAAGAGTACGAGTCGGTCACTTTCTCCCCGTCATATATAAAGATGGCAATCTCTATCACTCTATCTACAGAGGGGCTGCCACCGGTGGTCTCTACGTCAATAATTGCATACATTGGGCGTGAAAATAGGGTTTTCCAAAGTCGAAATGCCGTTCGTGGCTTTAGTTTTATTCGCCCCGTGTGGGTAAAAAATAATTTTGAGGACACCCGCCACGTTTCCTGCCCTATTTCGCGTGTTTTGAGGCCAAACCATTCATTTTTTACCAAAAATTTAAAACCCTACTCATTTTTTTCTACTATCGTGAGGTGAAACACACATTTCATTTTTGGCTACTTCTTTTCGGTTTGCTGCTGGGCCAAACGGCCGCTGCGCAGGTGATGGAAGAAGACACCACCCGCCAAGCGCCTCTCTTTTCGGCTCAAAAGTTTAGCAGTCGCTGCTTTGTGGGGTTCGACACCCGAGCCGGGCAGATTTTGACCAAAAAAGTGGCTTCGCAAGTGGCGTTTAGCCTCAACTGGGTGGTGAACCACCACTATGTGGTGACGGCCAAATACCACACCCTCGGTTCGCAGAAAGACATCCGCAACATTGTGGTGCCCTACAGCAACTCCGCCATTCCGCTTATTCACCACTATGCCGGGCTGGGCTTTGGCTATTTGTTTTTCCACGACAAGCGGTTTTCGCTCCATCCCGAGTTGACCATGGGCTGGGCGGCCATCAAGTTTAAGCACCCGGCTGAAGAGTTTCAGCGCCAGGACTACGCCATGATTATCCCCGCGGTGTATGGCGTTTGGAACGCTACGCCTCTCTTTCGCCTGGGGCTCGGCCTCGACTATCAAGCGGCTTTTGGGCAGCGGTTCTATAGCTTCAAGAGCAGCTACTTGAACGGAGTGGGCGGAGTGGTGTTCATCCGCGTGGGGACGTTTTAGTGGTTTATTGCTAACCCATCCGACTACTATTTTGGCCCGTACTTAGTCTTAATCAAAGTACGTATCTCTGCCACGCGGCTTCGTGCTTCGGACTTTTTTAGACTTTCGGAAAATACGTTCCAATTATTAGTTCATTTCAGTGTCCTACGCTTACTTCAAGCCCCTAATCAGAGAAATTAAATTGCTTCTGCGACTTTCACGGATGGGTTTGTACAAGGATACCATAACAACAAAACCTTGCTTTTAACCACTTTTTGCCCATATTGGTAAAAATACTAGCAACGGCCGTAATGAATTTTGAGCCTAGCGGTATTTACACAATTTTAACCTACTCTATAAACTCATCACTTCGCCTACTTGCAGCAATCGCAAAGCTCCGTTGATGCTTTTGTTCTGCTCCATTTTTTTTAGCAAATGATAGGGTTCGCTAAGCGGCTCGTCTGCTAAGTCAAACGTTCCGTAGTGCATGGGAATTAATGTTTTTGCGCGGAGGTCGTGAAAGGCCTGCACGGCTTCTTGCGGATTGGTGTGTACGTTTTGCATCATGTAGTCGGGCGTGTAGGCACCTACGCCTATCATGGCAATGTCAATGTTGGGAAACAACTCCCCAATTTGCTTGGTGTAGTTGGAATACCCCGAGTCGCCACCAAAGAAAATATTTAGTCCATCGGCTTCGACCATGAAGCTGCCCCAGAGGGTTACATTGGTGTCCCAGCCGTAGCGATTGCTCCAATGTTGAGTAGGCAAAAAAGTGATTTTCAAATTGGCTTGCGGCAAGTTATACTGTTGATACCAACCGGCTTCTTGGGTACTCAAACCTTTTACCCAAGGTTGAACGATTGAGGAATTTTTTAAGCCGGTGAGCAATTCAAAGTTGTTGTGTGCAGCGAGCTGTTGCAGCGAAGATTTGTCGCAATGGTCGCGGTGCGCGTGTGAGAGCAGCACATAGTCAATGTTATTGAAGTCAGAAGGCAAGCAAGGCATTTCGCTATAGCGCGGCACCACCCCTGATATACGCCCAAACACAGGGTCGGTCATCAGCCGCACACCATTCAATTGTATAAAAAAACTAGCATGACCCAGCCACACAATGCAGTTGTCCGTTCGATGTAGAAATTCATTGCCTTTAATAGTCGGTAATCGCCAAGTATCATTTTTCTTGAGGGCTTTCTTCTCGTTTTTAGAAAACTGCCAGCGCAAAAAGTTTTTGAATGAAGTAGAGAAACGTTTATTCGGGTCTACAAATCTGTTATTGATATATAAATTGCCTGGCCAATCCGGCAAGATGGTTTTGAGTTCTTCGTTTTTTATGTAATTGATCTTACTCATTTTTTAATCAGTCTACGCGTGGTGTAATAGTAAATGAGTAGTAGAGATGATTCAAAAATTGGCTATGGTCGGTATACTGCTCCTCCTACGGAGTCTTTAGCCGCACCGGTCACGCTTTTCAATACGTTCACTTCGTTGCGCATGCGAAGTACACCCATGAATGCAATTACCAAGGCTTCTTTGAATTTCACCACATCTTGTGTTGGTACTTCGATTTGAATAGGCACATTGGCTTGCATACGTTCAATCAAAAAACTATTGAAGGCACCACCGCCTGTCACTAACATTTTATCGCTCGAGGCGAAGTTGATTTTTTCTTTGTCGGCAACGAGTTGTAGATGTTTGCCAAGTTGTTGCGCCACGTGTTCGGTGTAGGTGCGGAGTTTGTCTTCGATAGAAATTTTAAATTCTTCCACAATCGGCAAAATCACTTCTTTCGAAAAGCTGTTGTCCAATGACTTTGGATAAGTCATGTCATAGTAATGCAAAGCATTGAGTTTATTCAACAACTCCGGCACTAGTTTTCCGCTTTGTGCCAGAGCGCCATCTTTGTCATAGTCTTGACCGAGGCGATTGGCCAGCATGTTTAATATTTGGTTGGCTACGCAAATATCAAATGCTATTATACTGTCGTTCACTTTGCAACTCACGTTCGCAATGCCGCCAATGTTTAAACACAACTTGTGGTCGGGAAATAAATACTTGTCACCAATCGGCACGATGGGTGTGCCTTGTCCGCCATCGGCAATATCTGCCGAGCGAAAATCACAAATCACCGGCAGGTTGGTAATAGCTGCCAAAGCTGCGCCATCACCTACTTGAGCCGTAAATCTTTTTTCGGGAAAATGAAAAATAGTGTGGCCGTGAGAAGCCACCAAGTCAACTTTGCCTTCCAATTTATTTTTAGCGATAAATTGCTTCACACATTCGCCAAAGTAGTTGCCCAATCCGGCATGGCACTCCCAAAGTTTTTTGGCATTGGCAATCGGCATACTCTTGATGTCTTGCATCCATTCATCGGAGTAGGCCACCACATCTGTTTGCTCTATGTTGAACGACCACTTTCCGTTGGTCAAGGTAAATGTGCAATAAGCTATATCTAGTCCATCAAGTGAGCTTCCGCTCATCAATCCTATCACTCCGTATTTTTCCACGCTGATTATTTTGATGCAAATCTATGCGAGGAAATTTCGAAAAACCAAATCTAAAAGAGATTGTGGGTGTAAAATGGGTTATCTTAACAAGGTGACATTCCCTTTGCGCAGCACTTTTTCATTGTCCTTGGTGAGTGCCTCTACCGTCCACACATACACACCAAGTTCTTGCTCTACATTGCGGAATGAACCATCCCAACCATCATCAATGTTATTGGTCGAGTACACCTGCTCTCCCCAACGATTGTAAACCGAGAAGCCGAGTAGTTTTTGAATGTTTAAGGTGCGCAAAATTCGAAACACATCATTAACTCCATCACCATTAGGAGAGAAAGCCGTTGGAATGAGTAGAATAGTATTTGTTTCTACAATAATCAGCACCGTGTCGTAGTTCACGCAACCAAAATCACTTATTCCGGTCAGCACATACTGTTGTGTTTTTGTTGGTTCTATGCGCGTGTTCAACACATTGTCGCTGCTTAAATAAATATCAGGCGACCACAAGAAATTTTGCGCATTCGTGCTGCCATTCAAGAACCCATAAGTGTCGCGATAAATAATGGTGTCGTATCCCGCATTTACCAAAGGCAATGGGACAATGGTGATGGTAGTAGAAGCGCTGTTTTTACAACCATTCGCATCTGTGCCCGTCACGCTGTAAGTGGTATTAATCAAAGGTGAAGCAGTTGGGTTGGCGCCAAGCAAAGTAGATAGTGTGCTGTCTGCGCTCCAAACATAGGTAGACGCTCCATTTATTTGCAGCACCACACTTTGATTAGAGCAAAGTGAATCTACGTGACTAAAAGAGAGTATGGGTAAAGGCAACACATTGATAAGAATGGTATCGGCTTTGTTGTAGCAATAATTGCTGACTGACAAAATGTAGGGCGTAGTTACTGTCGGGAAAAAGCCAGGACTATAGGATGTAGGGTCAGTGATAAATTGTGTAGGATTCCAGCTATAATTCGAAGCGCCTTGGTTGATAATGTCAGCATAAACAGTGTCGTTGATACACACATTTTGATTGTTGTCTACAATCAGGTTGAGCGTAGGGTCGAGCACATAAACCACTACGCTATCTGTGCCTATGCAACCATTCGCATCAGTACCAATGACAAAATAAGTCGTATTGAAAGTTGGTTTAGCAACAGGGCTGCTGGTAAAGGGATTGTTGAGCGAATTGGCAGGTTGCCAAACGTAGGTTTGCGCGCCTGATGCTTGTAGGCGTACGCTATCACGTATGCTTCCCGGATTTAAACATACAGAAGTATCTAAACCTGCGTTGACGGTTGGATTAGGGAAAATAGTAACGTTCACTACATCCGAGGCCGTGCATTGAAATTGGTTAGTAGCCGAAACGGTGTAGACTGTAGAGTTTGTGGGCGTGGCGATGGGACTTGGTAGTGTTGGGTCATTTAAAAATGTTGCCGGGCTCCAAGTGTAACTCGTGCCGCCACTGCCTTGAAACTGCACACTTTGGCCGAGGCAAATAGCGGTATCATTGTTCGTTACGTTTGGATTAGGATTTATCGTTATGTTTTGACTAGCAGTGTCTGCGCAACCGTTAGCTGAAGTGAGCACAAGAGAAATAGTGTAGGGTCCAACGGCATTGTAAGTTAATGGTGTAGGGGCGGAAAGTGTACTCGTACTTCCATTGCCAAAATTCCAAATGGTGGTGTTGATGGGCCCGGTACTGCTGTTGGTGATATTGACAGGCGTATTGACACATGTCAGTCCCACACTAAAATTAGCATCAGGACTGTCGAAAATCGTAATGTTTTTGGTGAGCGTATCGCGGCAACCAAATATGTTTCCAGAAATTAACTGCACAGGAAATGTACCGGAGTTGGCGTAGGCGTTTTGTGGGTTTTGTGCGGTTGAAGTGTTACCATCGCCAAAATTCCAATTCCAGAAATTTATGTTTCCGTAGGAAGTAGTAGATAGGTCAGAAAATGAAGCTGTTTGACTTTTGCAAACATCTGGCGCATTGAAGTTGGTGGTAAAAACCGGATACAATTTTACCAATGCAAAAGCAGTGTCGGAGCAAAGTTGGTTACCAATACTTTTGATAACAATCAAACGGACTAGATAGGTTCCCGAATCAGGAAATGTGTAGGTTGGAGTGGCTAATGAAGAGGTATCTGTAGATATGCCCGGCACACCAAAATCCCATTCAAAACTTAGTGGCACATTGGTTGGCGGTGGGTTGAAGGTGTTGTTTTGAAAAGTTGTGGTGAAACTTTTGCAGTTAATAGTGTAAATGCCAATTCCGGTTTGCGGATTGATGTTAGAACTGGGAATAGCCGCAATGGGAATATTGCATTGCGTAACGTTAAATTGAAAATCGCGAAGGTAAGTGCCGAGCAAAACCCCGTTTCTGAACTCACTCACACACACACCCACTACAAATTGCCCAATTGTGTTTGGAGTGCCGGTGAGGATGCCGGTGTTGGGGTCTATCGCTAGTGCGGGATTTCCGCCCAAGAGATTAGCCGTAGAATAGCCGGCTTCCCATGGAATTGAATTGTAAGGCGGTCCGAATGGTGGATTAGGTGCCGGATCAGTTGAGGTACCGCCATTCGATGGGGTGCATAGGCTGTAGGTTAATACATCTCCATCAATATCTGTAGCCGAATTGTTTATTTGAATAGGTGAGTTAACGCAAATAAACAAGGGTGGGAAACTGTTGAAAGTCGGA
>CANGXE010000076.1 GCA_947457525.1 Bacteroidota bacterium
ACGGACTGATTATTTTCTGAATGCTTTTTGTGCTCACAGGCGTATAAATCTCGGTCGTTCGGTTGCTTTTTTGCCCCAATATTTGCTTTTGTTGGTGTTATCACAGCGGCTAAAGCACAATTACTAATCCTCCCAATTTATACCCTTCCCCCTGTTGGCACGACATCATTGCTTATCGTCTCCGTGTCGGAGCTTATCGTCTCTGTGTCGGAGCGGTCTCGCTTTGTATCGAAGCAGTCTCGCTCCGTGTCGGAGGGTGACCCCTCTGTTGCTTAAATTTTATCGCTTGCTTATCTTATTGCTGGCGATGGTGCGTTGCATTCGGCTTTTGAACCGTTCTATTTCTTGGTTTCTTTTGCGGGCGTGTTTTTGACTGATACCGCTGTTGACGCGCTTGCGCCACAGGTTAAAGCTGCTACGCTTGAGCGAGCTGCGCATGAGGGCGATGGTGTCGGCTTCAGTGTAGCCAAACTGATGAAGAATGGCTTCGAAAGATGTGCGGTCTTCCCAAGCCATTTCGATGATGCGGTCGCGGTCTTGGTCGGTCAGCGTGTGGGTGTGTTCGGTAGACATATCGAAGTAAACACCCCGAAGCCCAAATGGTTGAGGGTTTAGCTCGACTTATTCTCCGGTTGGATGCGTTTGAGTTCTTTCATCAGGTCTTCGAGATAGTCGGTTTGCACTTCTTGAATTTCGAGGAGTTTTTTGTTTTGATGCACCAAGAGGTGGTCTATCTTTTCGCTCAATAGTTTTATCTCCAGTTCGGCTTTGAGGTTGATTTGATAGTCATGTTCGCCACGGATGCGGTCTTTTTGTTCTTGGCGATTTTGGCTCATCATGATGATAGGCGCTTGGATGGACGCCAAACAAGAGAGAATGAGGTTGAGCAAAATGAAGGGATAAGGGTCGAAGGGTTGGTAAAGTAGGGTCCAAACGTTGATTAAAATCCAGAGCAGAATGAAGGAAAAGAACACAATGATGAAGGTCCAACTGCCCCCAAAGACGGCAATCTTGTCGGCCATCTTTTGTCCGAGGGTGAGCTCGCCTTCTTTTTCGTCTTGGATGTTTTCGGAGAGGATAGAGTTGTTCTGAATGGCATTCATAACGTCCTTATCCAACACTTCTTGTTCCCCCTTTTCTTGCACAATCAGCGAGGTGAGGTATAAGCGCCTATAGCGGTTCAGTTCATCAATGGAGACGTGGTCAGCGGGAGAGAAGTCGGGGTAATCGCGCTTAATTAAGGTAAAAATGCCCTCGCGGATATCTTGCCCTTTAACCGCTTCGCCCGGGCTGATAGGTTGTTTGGTGATGTAACTCGTCAACATAGCTTATGGTCGTCTCATCGCCACCTAACTAGTTTTGATGAGGTGTTCGTAAAAGTAGTGTTTACTAGTGAGTATTTAGCTCGACTTACGCACGTATTTGGTAAGGATAACAATCTGTTGTCCTTCAATCTTCCCTTCAATCTGCTCGGTGTTGTCCGACACCAGTTTTATGTTCTTCACAGCCGTTCCCATTTTGGCGTTGAGTTGGGAGCCTTTCACTTCTAGTGATTTGGTGAGTACGATGGTGTCGCCCGTTTGCAGGATGGTGCCGTTACAATCGCGATGAAGGTCTACGGCCGATGAGTTTTCGTGGTCTCCGGCAGCTTTGGCCCAAGCCAAAGTATCATCGTCTAAATACAACAAATCTAAGGCTTCCATCGCCCATGTTTCGCCCCTCAATCGGTTGAGCATTCGCCAAGCCACTACTTGCACAGCCGGCACTTCGCTCCACATACTTTCGTTTAAGCATTTCCAAAACTCCGGCTCTAATTCTTCTTGTTTTTCAAGTTGTTTAAATGCCTTTTGGCAAACATACACGGCTTTCGAGGCATCGTTTTCGCCATCGGGCGGAAGGGTGTACACTACCAGGTTGTCGGTCGTGCCGCACAGTTCACATTTGTTTCCACTTCTTTCAATCAATTGTTCGGTGATGGTCATGGTGTTGATTTTAGGCGGCAATAGTAACCTTTTAGCCGCATAGGCAGGTGTGATAAAACTCAGTCTTGTTCTATTGCACTTATTTTATGATGAGGCGTAAACTATTGTTTTGAATGCTTCGGATGGCGGTATGACTTTTTTTGATCTAAGAGAATGGCTTTGTGTAAGATTTCATGAATAAGTGGAACGGGTATGTCAGCCACCTTTTCAAATTCAAGACCATACACTTGCTTTCGTCCTTTGCTTTCGAGTATTCCTTGTTCGTTAGATAGCTCATTCCCTTTGGTGAAGGCCAATTCTACTTTATTGTTTGTAGTGGCATTCAGGAAACAAATCCATGTTCTGCCATAGTAAAAAGGAATCTTGAATTTTATCTTTTCAGTCAGGTTAAACTCGTTGGTCAACAAGCGATGAAGGTACAACAATACTTTGTGCTGTTGACCTTCAAATTGATGAATATAGTTTTCTACTTCAGTCATCGCTGTGAGCAAAATAGATAGTGAAATGTACTACTACTTTAAATTATTCTATCTTACTCAATTGGAAAGTGGCTACTGTTTTTTCGTTTTGAAGCACGGTAAGCACATAATAACCTGCGGCCAAATCTGTAGTGTTGATAGTTGCTGCGTTTGCGGACAATAGTAATCTTCCAGTTACATCGCTAATGCGCACCTCTGCGCCTTGCGGGAACTCCGTAAGTTGAATGGTTTGATTAAACGGATTGGGGTACACTTTAATGGAGTTAGCTGTTGTAGTTGCTAAACCGGTGCAGACAGTTACGCTTACATTGGCGGTATCGCTGTTCACACAGCCTGCTGTGTTGGTAACGGTGTAGGTCAACACATAATTGCCATTGGCTAAACCTGTCGCATCAAAGGTAGTACCGCTAACGCCAGTGCCGCTGTATGTGCCTCCTGTTGGTGTGCCGCTACTAAGTGTTATCGTAGGATTGGTGTTGCTGCACACCACGCCTACGGACAAACCAAAGTCAACGGTCGGCAGCACGCATGGCGCCACGGTCACGACTAACATGCCCGTATCGCAAAGTGAAGGCGAACCATTGTCGCAGATGATGTAATAGCAAGTATCATTACCCGAAAAAGTGGTGTCAGGAGTGTAGGTAATCGAGGTGCAATTGCCAATACCCGCATCAGCAAATGCCGAAGAGCCAATGATGGCCGTCATACAAAAAGAATCGCCTTCGGGGTCAACATCGTTGTTCCCAACATTGATGGTCACGGGTGTGGCGTGTGGAGTGCTCACGGTGTCGTTTTGCGCAAAAGGAGCATTGTTCCCCGCTATAATTCCGCTGACGGTTACTTGCTTGCAAATAGTGTTCGAGCCGCCTGCGTTTGTCACGGTCAAGCAGACATTGTAGTTGCCGTTGGCGGCATACACATGATTTGGGTTGACAGCCGTAGACGTGGCCGAGCCATCGCCAAAATCCCAACTGTAGGTGTCCGGGTAGCCATCGGTGGCGTCTGTAAACAACACTAAACCGCCACTGCCGTTGAAGAACGTAAAGTTAGCCACGGGAGCAGCCGGTGGAATTTGCGAATAGGTAGTGGAAAGAACATTATCCAATGAATCATATTCAAAGGTAATGACTCCACCTTTGGCTTCTTTGGTCAAATAGTTATAGCGTACCGTGGTATCGAAAGCATCAGAAAACGGACTGTAAGCTCCGAACGGCAACAACCTAAACTCTATGATGGTGCGCGAAGTCTCTACTCTTTTTTGGCGCAAGCATTTATAGGTACCGATGGGTGTTTTCACGCCACCCCATCCGTCTATCGTATCCTTAAAGGTGGACGTAAACGTCACTCTTACATCATTCACCGGTATGTTCAATGCGCTGCCCGGCAAGGTCTGCACAAATCCCCAGATGCCTGCAAAATTTTTGTTGTACTGTGTGGGGAATTGATAGACATCATTCACCGGACTAAACGTGCTGTTATAGCCCGTGCCGTTCAAAATCAACCTGCCGCCCTCCCAGTTCAGTTTGGTGCTGTTTGTTTTGGTGTAAAGGAAGTTTCCGCCATCGGAGGTAATCGCCAAGTTAGCGTTCGGGAAAGCGGTTTGTTGTGCCCCTGTCATCGCTCGATACTCAATCGTGTCGTAAACGTAGGGTGCAAAAGCACTAAAATCATAGAGCTGATTGGATCCGGCATTTCCAAAGCTAAAACTAGGCAAAGGTAGGGTGTCTTTGATGACCTTTTGTGACCAGCCTGCCGTAGGCATATCTGCACTGGTTATAGAGATTTGCGCTATGGCGCCAACGAAAGATAAGGCTAAAATCCAAGTAAATAGGTGTTTCATAGTCAGGGGGTTTGAGTATGAAAATAATCAAATCATAGAAAAATAGAAACTGTGCTGAAAAGTCAGCACGAAGAATGAAGAGCTATGTTAACCTTAGCATTTATTCATAAAGAAATTGAGCAGCAAGCCCACGTTTATCATTCCTTCTTTTGAAGGAGGCAAAAGGAAACTACGGACATCTTTCTTTTATCGCTAAATGATGATGAGGCTCATCGAATGAGACAACAAAGGTCATAAGTTATCGAAAGGATAGCCCTCAACTTTGCATCATTATTCACCAAAACAGGAAACTATGAAATCTAAATTATTATCTTTTGCCTTATTGCTGCTCACCAGTTTAAGTGTATGGGCGCAAGCACCTGAACGATTTAACTACCAAGCCGTGGCGCGAAACAGCAGCGGGGGCATCTTGGCTAACCAGGCGATGAGTGTGCGAATAAACATACGAGCCGGATCCACCGGTGGCCCGATTATATATCAAGAAACACATGCGGTCAGTACGAGCGCTTTGGGTTTGTTTACCTTGGCCATAGGCGGAGGCGTTCCGCTGAGCGGCACCTTGGGCAATGTGGATTGGAGTGCCAACAGCTTTTATATCGAAACAGAGATAGACCCTGCTGGCGGCAGTAGCTACACTTCGTTGGGCGCGGCTCAATTGTTAAGCGTGCCCTATGCCTTGTTTGCGCAAGAGGGAGGAAATTGGAAAAAAAGCATCAATAATATCACCAACACCAACACCGGAAACGTAGGCATTGGCATAGCCACACCTACGGCTAAGCTGCATGTAGAACAAAGTGGATCGAATACCTTAGTTAAGTTAAAAAGAACTGGCACAGTGAGCGGCTCAGAGATGTTGCAGATTGAAGCTGACTCCATAATCTCTAGCAACGACCTGATAAGTCTAAATGTACCGGCTTCAGCACCAGCTACAGCTCAGTTTATTGAGTTTGAACGAGGAGGTATACCCGTGGCGCAGATTAATACGAATGGAGATATTGATACCGATGGAGAATATCAACGCAAGGTCACCACAGATGCTAACCTTGTCCCTATCGCCTATGGATATGTTGCTCCATCTGGGACTATCAGCTCCACCGCCTCCACTTCCAACTTCACGGTGACAAAAACAGCGGCCGGTGTTTATCAAATAGCCATCACGGGCGTCACCAACCACA
The DNA here is from genome assembly GCA_947457525.1 of Bacteroidota bacterium. Taxonomy (GTDB): domain Bacteria; phylum Bacteroidota; class Bacteroidia; order Chitinophagales; family LD1; genus Bog-950. Next base: position 5,477 of record CANGXE010000076.1, read on the forward strand.
ACAATTTGGCCGTCAGTTTTACGGCAAAGAACTCATCAGCCGTCACACCCGACTTTGTGAACTTTGGTTCGATGACTTCCTACTTGACTGTCTACACCTTTACCTACACCGGAGGAACATTCAATGCTCAAGATGATGATTTTTCATTTGTGGCCTATTACAAATAGGCTAACCCTAAACCTCTAAACATGAAAACAAAACTTTTTAGCTTAGCATTGGCCTTATGCTGGCTGCCTATGGCCTTGGTGGCGCAGAGCATAGAACGAAACGTGGTGGGCAGTGCCGGAGCATCGGCCTCCGGTGCCAACGTTTCGATAGACTACACCTTGGGGGAAACCGTGGTGTTGACCGTCAGTAACTCCAACAACACCCTCACGCAAGGCTTTCATCAACCGGCTTCGGTGAGTGTATCCGTAGCAGAGGTGTCGAACTATACCTACAGTGTGTTCCCCAACCCCTTCAACGACATGGTGCAGGTGGAGCTTCAATTAGCGAGCGCCTCCACGGTGCAAATTCGGTTAGTAGACCTTTATGGCCGAGTGGTCTACAGCCAAGAGATGGCGACCATGAATGCCGGACCCCACCTCTTGCCGCTCGATACGAAAGATTTTGCGGCCGGCAGCTATCTGCTGTCGGTCTGCGTGGCGGAGTACAACAAAAACTTGCCGACTATCTCTACCCGGCAACTCAGCTTAGTGCGTTAATGCCATTGGCATACACTTTTTACACCATCCCTTGCGCCACACCGCGCAGGGGATGTTTTTTTAAGAAATACTTTTTTATTCGTGGTACTATACACCTCCTCATAGTAGTGTTTTGAGGAGGTGGTGAAAAAATGTCAGCAACTGCGGCTTGGTGTTTAGCCCATACAGTAACCACGTGGATGGTGGCACTGTTTCGAGAGGTTGAACCGGTAAACTTTACCGCTATTCGGCCAACCACCACTTCGTGGTGCGCCCTAAAAAAGACATCCCCCAAATATAGCCCCGCAGTTCTAAGTAGGTATGCTTATGTGTCATTTTGCAATTGTAGTAGTTGCCGCTCGTGGGGTCGTAGACTTTGCCGCCTGTCAGTTGGGTGTCGTTTTTGCGTTCGAGGTCTAGCACCACGGGCATGTTCAAAAATGGGCGACCGCGCAATGCTTTGTTGGGGTTTTTATTATCCACCAAGGGTTTGCCGTTTTCATATCCATCTTTCATCCAAACTATTTTGCCAAAATAATTGCCGTTCACCGCCTTGTAGATTTGAATTTTACTCAAGCTATCTTCCGAAAACCAAACGCGGCAGAATGGGTCGTTAGCCAAAACTGCTGACGAAGCTAAGATAACACATAGCACAAAAAGAAAAGGATGTTTCATAGTCGATGGAGGAAAGGTTGAGCGATGAATGAGGTGGTTTAAACTATGTACACCATAGTGTGCAATAGGTTGATGATGAAAAATGCGGTAGAAATTCTTCCGACATATCCGCCCACCGGGCATCTACTATCGGCTCGTAGCTCTACTTTCTGCAAGTATAAAAACA
>CANGXE010000077.1 GCA_947457525.1 Bacteroidota bacterium
AAGAAACAATCTACTCAGATTGCTAAAGCGAAAGAAGAAATAGCTTGCAATACACAATTCAAATTCACTTCTAATCTTAATACAACTGTTGAGGATTGTGTTTTTTTAGCACCTTCTAGTCATCAATATTTAGCTGATTTCAATTGCGAAACAGTTAAACCTCCATCCGCTTAATATTGGCTGATTAGCCGGTAGTCTGTCTACCCAAGACAGCGTGCGCTCTTGCGCCATCCATCTTTTTTATTTATTAATTTTTGACATGAGAATATGGTTCTTGTTGTTGATGCTTGTAGCACTAGCAACGAATACATTTTCGCAAAGCTGTTGTGCAACGAGCAATGGAAATAATTGGAGCATTTTGCCCAATTTGAACAAACATGTGCTTGGCGCTCGCTACACCTTTCGTCAGTTTCACTCCATCTACCCTAAGAGTTTTAATCCCGAACTTTCAGGCATAGTGACTAGTGAAAACATACAGACCTTGGAAGTTTTTGGCCGCTTCAATGTCAGCAAGCATTTGCAGTTGTCAGTGTTTTTGCCGTTCAGCACTATTCAGCAAAGTTCGCCTACGAAAAATAATCGTGTGACCGGACTTGGCGATATGGTGTTTATGTTGCAATACCAAGTGCTTAACCCTAATCGTTGTCGCGTGGGAAACAGTCGCCATCAACTGCGTGTGGGCTTTGGTACTAAACTACCTAGCGGTGAATTCATGATGAATGAAGACAGAATGTTTGCTACTAGTTTGCAACTGGGCACAGGAAGTGTAGATTTTATTCAAAATGTGATTTATACCTATCGTTACAAGCAATTTGGTATGAACGCCAGTTTGGCTTACCGAGCTAACACCGTCAATCCGGCCGGCTATCGCTTTGGCGACAGAGCACAGTTGTCGACCAATTTCTTTTATGTGTTGGATGTGAAAGCAGTTCAATTGATGCCGCAAGTTGGGCTAAATTATGACTATGCTTTTTTCAATGTTAGGAAAGGGAAAGCATTGACCTACACCGGTGGACATTTTGTGAATTGCACAGTAGGTATGGATGTGTATTTTAAGCGAGTAGCTATTTCAACAGCTTTTACTCCGGCCATTATGAATAAACTCAATTGGTCGGGAGAAAACAGACACCGGTTCAATGCAGAACTCGGTGTATTCTATAACTTTTAAACCAAATTATTTTAATCCATAAAACCACTTATCAATTATGAAAAACATGAAAAAAATATTTGCCGCAGCGATATTATTCACTGCAATTTTGTCTACTTCTTCTTGTAAAAAAGATAAAGACGATTTAACGGGTACAGGTCCGGTGACTATCGAATTTGACAACCGCTTTGGTGATGGTCCTTTGAATTTTGGTACTGCTTACACCAACCAAAATGGAGAAGAAGTGACTTTAAATTTATTCAACTACTACGTAAGTAACTTTGTGTTGCTGAAAGAAGACGGAACAGAATACATCGTACCAAAAGATGAGTGCTATCATTTAGTTCGTCATGATGTTACAGCTACTCATTCATTGACCATCAACAATGTTCCTGCAGGAGAATATACCAAGGTAAAATTCATTATCGGTGTAGACAGTTTGAAAAGTACTTCTGATGCATCTCAAAGAACTGGTGACTTAGATGTCGCTACAAATGGCGACATGTATTGGATGTGGAATAGCGGATACATCTTTATGAAAATGGAAGGAACATCACCTAGTTCAACCGAAATCGGTAATATTTTTAATTACCACATTGGTTTGTATGGTGGTTATGCCACTCCAACCATCAATAATTTAAAAAGTGTTACATTGAGTGTAACGGATGATAAAATAATTGTTGGAAAAGAGCGTGCACCTGAAGTTCATGTTTATACTGACGCAAAAGAAGTTTTTGGTTCGCCAAATCCATTGTTTGTTAGCGCAAGTGCAGTAATTATGGGTTCACCTGCTTCTGTTAACGTAGCTGCTAACTATGCAGACATGTTTAAACTAGATCACGTACATAATGATTAACATTTTTTTATTCATATCTGCTTTGAAATGTAGGCGAGTACATTTTTTTAAGTTTAAATTTGTGTAGATGAATAGGTCAGTTTTAATTGGGGTTCTCGTATTTGGCTTGGTAGTTTACGGCTCTTCTTGTAATAAAGAAGATGATGGTAACGATGTTGAGTTTAGAGTGCCATCCAATTTCCCATCACCCACCTACAACTTTACTTCAAATCCGGTGACTAAAGCCGGATTTGAATTAGGCAGAAAATTATTCTATGATCCCCTTTTGTCGCGCGACAACACCATCAGCTGTGGTAGTTGTCACATACAAACCTCTGCCTTCACGCATCACGGTCATGGCTTAAGTCATGGTATAGATGATTTGCTCGGCAAGCGAAACTCGCCACCGGTGATGAATATGGCTTGGAGTGAGACTTTCTTTTGGGATGGTGGCGTACACAACCTTGATTTAGTTACCCCCAATCCAATAGAAAATCCTGTAGAAATGGATTTGAACTTTTCAGTGGCTTTGGATAAAGTCAGGAATAATTTGGATTATAAAAAGATGTTTAAAGCAGCATTTGGCTCTGAGGAAGTTACTTCGGCAAAATTTTTACAAGCCATGAGTCAGTTCATGAATATGTTGGTGAGCGCTAACTCGCGTTATGACAAATATGTGCGCGGAGAAGGAGAAACTTTAACTAGCGATGAGGTAGAAGGGTTAAATTTATTTAAGCAAAAATGTAGTTCATGTCACAGCACTGATTTGTTTACTGACAATGAGTTTCATAACAATGGATTGAGTTTAGCTTTTGCCGACTCGGGGCGTTACAATATTACTTTAAACCCAAGCGACATGGGCAAATTTAAAACTCCAAGTTTGCGCAATATCGAGAAGACAAAACCGTATATGCATAACGGTTCCATTGGAAGTTTGGAAAGTGTACTTAATCATTATGCCAGCGGAGTAAAACAATCAGCTACACTTGATCCATTACTTCAACAAAATGGCCAATTGGGTATACCGATGACTGAAGATGAAAAAGCTAAAATCATTTTGTTTTTAAAAACCTTGACCGATACAGATTTTTTAACGGATAGGCGTTTTGCAGAGTTTTAAATATACAGACTATGAAAAAATTGACAGTAATATTATTAGCGATGGCATCGTTTGTCTTGTTGGTGGAGTCGTGTAAGAAAAAGAACGATTTGCCTCAAGAGCCCATAGTAAATGTTTTGTCACCGGAGAATAATTCATTTTATCACAGTGGTGATACGGTATCGTTGCGAGCAGCAGTTTCCGATAATGAAGATTTACACGAAATGAGAATTGAAGTTAAGCAAGGCAACTTGTTGGTATTCGGTTATTATCCTTATGTACACGCCAAAGAAAGTATTACGGCCGATACCATTTTCAAATGTCCGATGGTGGCAGATACCACAGATTACTTAATCGAGTTCGAAGCCGAAGATCATGACTATAACAGAACGCTTAAAACGGTAAATATTAAAGTAGCACCATAGCTTCACATACTTGAATTTTTGGTAAAGCTGCAAATCATTGCGGCTTTTTTTATTTTATTTGCGCCCCCATGTCACACGACCATAGCCACGACCATTCTCACTATCACATTCACGCTAATGAAAAAAGCACGCGTATCGTGGTATTTATTTCCGTGTGTACGATGTTTTTGGAGTTGTATTTTGGTTACACTACCAATTCTAAAGCTTTGATGATGGATGGTTGGCACATGTTGTCGCATGTGCTTGTTCTATTATTAGCTTGGTTGGCCTATTACTACATCCGCAAGAAGCAAAATAAGATTACACATAAACAACAGCACCGTGTTATCTCGCTAAGCGGATTTGCCAGCGCGGTGGCCATGTTAGTTATCACTTTGTTTATGATTTTCGAAAGCATAGAAAGTTTTCAAAGCTCCGAAATAGACGTTACGAATGGAGCGCTTTTGGTTTCAGTAATTGGCTTGGTGGTAAATGGCGTGAGTGCCTTCTTACTGCATCGCGAAGAAGAAAAACGTGATGTGAATTTGTATGCGGCTTACCTACATGCTATTAGTGATGTAGTGATTAGTTTTTTTGCCATCATATCATTGGTGGTGGTGAAATATACCGGCTTTGTAAAATTGGATTCTATTCTAGCCTTAGTAGGTGCGTTGGTTATCTTGAAATGGAGTGTGGAGTTAATCCGTAAAAGTTGGCAAGAGATTTTAGAAATGCGCAAGCACTAATCTTCGCTTTCTCGTTTACTTTTTTTCTGAAGAATTGCTCCTTCAATCACTACTACAAATTCACCTTTCGGCTCTTTGGTTTTAAAATGAGCTAACAACTCATCAGCAGTGCCACGCACAGTTTCTTCAAAGAATTTGGAGAGCTCGCGAGAGGCGGAAATCTTTCGGTCTTTCCCAATAAACAGATTTATCTCTTCCAATAATTTTATGACACGAAAAGGCGACTCGTAAAGAATAACTGTCCGCGGTTCGAGGGCTATTTTTTTGAGTTGCGTTTGTCTTCCTTTTTTGTGGGGCAGAAATCCAATGAATAAAAATTCATCGGTCGAAAAACCGGAGTTAATCAGTGCGGGCACGAAAGCTGTGGCGCCCGGCAAAGTTTCTATCTCAATACCGGCTTCCACACAAGCTTTAACGATGATGTGGCCGGGGTCCGAAATGCCGGGTGTACCGCAGTCGCTCACCAGTGCAATAGTTGAACCGGTCATCAATTTGTCCATTATCTTTTCTACCGACTTTTGCTCGTTAAATTTGTGATAAGGGTATAGCGGTTTTTGAATCTGATAATGATCGAGTAGTTTCTTTGTTTGACGTGTATCTTCCGCTAAAATCGAGTCCACTTCGCGCAAAATTCGCACCGCCCGAAAGGTCATATCTTCGAGGTTGCCGATAGGAGTGGGGACTACAATTAATTTGCCCATTTATGGTTGTAGAGTAGACAATAGTCTTATTCGGCAGTGATGCTGAATTGGTAGCTTTCCATGATTAGGTTAGCCAATAGTTTTTTGCAAGCTTGCTCTACCTGCACTTCAGCCGCTTCTTTAGTTTCAGCTTCGAGGTGAAGGGTGATGTGTTTCCCAACGCGCACATTGGTCACTCCGTTGAAATTTAACTTATGTAAACTGTTAGCTACGGCTTTGCCTTGTGGATCAAGCAATTCTTTGTGGGGCATGATGTCAATCTCTGCTTTGAATTTCATGGGGATTATTTTTTTATTTGAGGGCGTAAAGAAAGAATAATTGATGCAAAAACGTATAAAATAATTATACCGGAAAATGCAGCAAATTGAAAGGCCATAAGCAACAATAGGGAAGTTGCAGCAAACAAATATTGTACCTCATTGCCTTTCCATCCAAACGATTTAAACTTGAAAGAAAACATCGGCAACTCAGCAATCATTAGAAAGCTGATAACAGCAGTAATGCCATACAAAAAAAGTTTCTTATAGATTAAGCCGGTTAAACCAAAGCTATTGTTCAGAAAGATGTAAAGTAATCCAACGATGAATATCGTAGCTGCAGGTGTAGCTAAACCAATAAACCCATCTGATTGACGAGTGTCAATATTGAATTTGGCTAAACGTAAAGCAGCAAACAAGGTCAATAAAAAACCCGGAGTCGAGAGGAGATAAACTTCCCAAATCGGATATCGAGTTAAATCAGATTCATAGCCTCGAAAAAGTAAATGGAAAACGATTGCCCCGGGCACCAATCCAAAGCTGATAACATCGGCCAACGAGTCAAGTTGTTTGCCTAGCTCTGAAGATGTTTTGGTGAAGCGCGCTGCAAAACCATCGAGGAAATCGGCCACCAGTGAAACCAATACACAATACACAATCAAGTCTAAGCGGTAGTTAAATAAAAAAACAACAGCCAAGCATCCCGATAATAGGTTGATGAGTGTAAGGATATTAGGCAAACTAAAAAGAGAGGCGTAGCTCATGATTGATTTATTATTTACTATTCATTAACTCTTCAATCTCATCTGCTTCAATAGGAATGCCCGCCATCAAATCAATCGGTTTATCTTTTGTAATCAAGATGTTGTTTTCAATACGTATACCAATATTTTCTTCGCGGATATAAATACCCGGCTCGCAAGTCAACACAGCCCCGGCTTTTAGTTTTTCGTAGCGATTGCCCACATCATGTACATCGAGCCCGAGGAAGTGAGCTGTTCCGTGCGGAAAATATTTTTTGTAGATTGGATTTTTAGCATCTTGTTTTTTTACGTCCTCTTTCTTCAGGAGTTTTAAACCAATCAATTCGCTTTCCATCAGTTTGCCTACTTCGCCATTAAACTCGTTGAGGATGACACCTGCTTTCATCATAGCTCGAGCTTCGTGGTGAACGCGCAAAACAGCGTTATATACTTCTTTTTGCCGCTTGGTGTATTTACCGCTCACGGGCACTGTGCGCGTCAAGTCAGCATTGTAATTGGCATATTCCGCTGCGCAATCCATCAATACTAAATCACCTGATTGGCATTTTGCATCGTTACTAACGTAGTGCAGCACACATGCATTGCCGCCAGTAGCCACAATTGGCTCATAAGCAAAACCTGTAGCGCGATTGCGTAAATATTCATGAACCAACTCTGCCTCAATTTCATATTCCCAAACACCGGGTTTTATAAACTTTAAAGCACGCATGTAACCTTTATAGGTAATCTCAATGGCTCGGTTCAGCAAACCGATTTCATAGTTTGATTTAACTGCACGGAGTTGATGCAAAATAGGCGCAGAGCGCTCGTATTTATGAAGGGGAAATTTGCTTTGAATATCTTTGGCAAAGGTCAACTCATACGTTCCGGCCATGCTTAATGCACGGTCATGCTCGTTAGTATTCATATAAATGGTTTCGGCATAATGCAACAACAAACCTACGATGCTGTCAAAACTTTCAGACCACATCACATTTTTGATGCCCGATAGTTTGGTGGCTTCCTCTT
>CANGXE010000078.1 GCA_947457525.1 Bacteroidota bacterium
ATCATCGGTGGCGACTTTGAACTAGCCACAGGGGCATTGAGAAAGCACGTAGCGAGCTATGACGGTACATTTATGGGTAGTGTAGGTTTTGGTACTACTACCCCTGTGAATGATTTTACTATTCGCAACGGTAAGTTGATAGCGGGCTGTGATGTGATTTCGGGAAATGACACTTGTGCACTAGCCGAGTTTGATAATAATGATTGGCAGGTATTGCTCCGCTCCAACACTTTTATCGGTGCTGAATTTGTTGGTGTAAGTATCAAGTCAGTTCAAGCATACAATGACAAAATTATTGCCGGTGGCGAGTTTACGTGCGCCAGCATGATGACCTACGGTAACAATTTAATGACTTTTTCACAAACTCTTTTTGACACTACGCTTTATACTTCTTGCGAACCGCTCACTCTGCTCAACGCTTCAATAAATCAAGTGTTACTGCATGGTAATCAGCTTTACTTTGGCGGCCAGTTTGCTACAAACTTGAGCGATACGCTCAATCATATTGCTTACCTCAACTTCGAGCCTACAAACATTCCTAAGGTAGAACCCAATGCAGCAAAGTTAATGGTCTATCCTAACCCAACTAGTGATGCGTTGATGATTGAAAATAAAAACATTCAAGCGATTGAGTTAATAGATGCACAAGGCAAAATTGTTCTTCGCCATGCCTGTTACAAATCGGGCGAAAGGACTAACGTAAAAGGATTAGCTGCGGGAGTTTATCTATTGCGAGCAAAAGCAGACAATACTTGGCTCGTTAGTCAATGGATAAAACAGTAAGTAACTGGATTTATAAGTTACTCATTTCTGCATCATGCTTCTTAATGTAACTCACCAACACTTTGCTTACTAATCGTGATGCTTCGGGATTGTAATTTTCTAGGTTATCTAGTCGAGTGTGATAAGTAGGGTCTAGTTTATCGTTATCTAATCCAATGATAGAAATACAGGGCAAATCTTCTAACTCGAAAGAAGCGGCATCGGTGTTGCCAATAAGTAAGTTCACTTTTTTTACCGCTACATTTTCCTCAACAAAACTCTGTTCCATTTTTTCAATAGCCGCTTTGTCAAAAAAGGTCATGGTACGCAATTCGCTTCGCACAATAGCAATTTGGTCTACATCTTTTGTGGTGTCTACATTTATTAAGAATGCTTTTTCTTCTATCAGCTTATCGTAGTGTGCGTCAGCGAATGCCTCAGAACCACGCATGCCCGGTTCTTCAGCACCAAAACTTACGGCTCGTACCACAGTGTGTTTTAATGGATTTTCAGAAAAATATTTCACCATTTCTACACCCATAGCCACTCCGGTCAGGTTATCTAATGCGCCATCTACCGGCACATTCTTGTTGTGCATGTCAACATGTGCTAGCAACAAAGGCGACAACACGAGAAATAATACTCCGGCAACTATTCTAAATGTCATGCTTTCGCTAAATGTCACTGCACCAAACGTAAACGCTTGCAATGGAATAATCAGCGAAGCGCCAACAGTCATCAATCCGCCCCAATGCCCAAAACGATACCACCACTTAAATTCATACACCGAGTCGATGTGTCCGGCTACTAAAATAACTGACTTGGGCTCGTGGGTGGGTAGCACTTCGCCCCAAGCATTGTACGATGTGTGGTCTTGAAACAAAAAGTCTAACCAGTGTAAATTCATCACAAAATGGCCAACAAAAAGTATGGTGTTCACCATTGCCAGCAAAGCCGCACTCACCGGAGAAATAATCAATAACAAAAGGGCCAGAAAATAGCCAGACGTAAAAACTTTTAATGAACCAAACTGTGCGTGTAACTTCGCTTCAAAAGGTTCTACTTCCACGCGACTGCAATATTTTTTTAGCCACTCAGCAGTGCGATATTGCGCTTGCTTTTCTTGCTCTGTGCCGGCCGGTCGTCCACCAATTGTTTTGACAATGTCTGTGATATATTCTAACATACTTAATCTAGCTTAAAGTGAAACAAGAACTACTCCGGCAATTATCACTGACACGCCTACTAATTGTCGCGTGGTGTACGCCTCGCCAAACCAAAACATGGATAACAAAGTCAAACCCAAAATAGTCAACGAAAAGAATATGGCACTCGCCACATTCAGTGTCACGAATTTTAAACTTTCGGTAAACAGTAAGGAGTTAATCAATCCAAAAACCAAGCCGATGGCTAAGTAACTCCATTTTTTGGCTGGAATGTGGTCGTTCAATGCTGAATACTTAAAACCGATATTAGTGAGTAGGTTGGCGATGATTGCACCAAAGAGTATCAATTGTGGCATAGGAATGTTTTTATGAAAGTAGCAAAAAATTGTGTTTAATCGGTGAGAGTTAAACCTAGTAAGTTGATAAACCTACGAGGTTTGTAGAAATGTTTTACTCTAAACTTTCTCTGTTTATTCTTGTTTAGCCATCATAAAAACACCAAATATGTCAACACTAAAGAAAGGCGACAAAGCCCCTAATTTTTCTTCAAAAGACGAAAACGGAAACTCCGTGAAACTCAGTGATTATAAAGGTAAAAAATTAGTACTCTATTTTTATCCAAAAGATGATACTCAGGGCTGCACTGCCGAAGCTTGTAATCTTCGCGATAATTATGTGGCGCTACAAAAAGCCGGTTATGCAGTGTTGGGAGTGAGCAGTGATGATGAAAAGAAACACACCCAATTCAAAGCAAAATATGATTTACCGTTTGGCTTGTTAGCCGATACCGACAAATCGGTGCATGAAGCCTACGGCACTTGGGTAGAGAAATCTATGTATGGCCGCAAATACATGGGCACTGCTCGCGTTACGTTTATCATTAATGAGAAAGGAATTTTGGAAGATGTGATCGAGAAAGTAGATACTAAAAATCACACCGCTCAAATCTTGACGGATGGCGCTGTTGCGCCCAAAGCAAAAACGCCTGCTAAGAAAGTTGTGGCTAAAAAAGCAAGCAAAGCGCCTGCTAAAAAAGCAGTTGCTAAGAAGAAAGTGGTGAAGAAGTAAGCTTAAAAATCCAACCCAAACGTAAAGTAATACAAAGGCTTTTGGCTTAACACTCCTGTGTCGTAACTCCATGCCGCATCGAAGCGCAAGAAGTAACCCAAGAACGTAGTGCGAACGCCCGGACCAAAACCCATAATCACCGGATTTTTGTAGCGTTTCACTTTTACAATCACAGATGGATTGTTCGTTGAGTTGGGGTATTCTTCATTAAACAAAGGGTTGGAGTTGCTAAATGGGGTCAATCCTTCCCAAGCCGTACCGATGTCTAGGAAACCCACCAATTGCAAATTTCGAATAAGCTCTGAGCGGATGGGTGATTTGAGCAATGCCGCAAAAACCGGTACGCGCAATTCGGAGTTAATCACTAAATATTTATCACCATTGCGAGCGTTTTGTTTAAAGCCTCGCAGCGGTGTAGCGAGCGTTTGGAATGCATAACCATTGTTACGATTGATAGGAGTAGTGCGATCAAATTTATCTACGTTTGGCCCCGTAATCCAGTTATCTAATCCGCCCAAATAAGTCATCAACTTTGATGTACCAAAAGAAGCGCCTCCCGCAATGCGATTAGCCCAAATAATTTGCTTATACACTTTCTGATAGTGACGCAAATCAAAACCAAACACAGTCATAAAATTATCGTTAAACTGAACCACCGGAAAATCTACGCGATCAAACAACACTTTATTCTTAGTCGGAAATTCTTTGTGTACTTCAGCAAATACTTTGAAGCGTGTGCCATAACGAATATTGGTCATCACTTCCATGCAGTTATCAAAAACATATTCTGCACGAGTAAATAACCAATTATTGCTCGTGCGTGGCAGATTGAGGGAGAAGTTGTCGCGCGATTTGTAAACGATTAAATCGTTGCGGAAAGAAAATGTGAAGCGAAAACTATTCAACACGTCAATAGGATATTTTAATTCTACCTCTGCGTAATTAGTTTTGATGCTATAGTCTACAAAATAGCCAGAAGGCAACACCGTGCCATCAAAAGGTAAGCGGTCAAATGCGCGGTCGCCAATCGACCTACGATAGAATGTAAACTTTTTGTCTAATCGTTTCTTTAAGTTTTCGTAGGTCAAAAAATATTCATTAGTGCTGTTCAAGCCACTAAACGGCAAACGCATTCCGCCATACACTTTGTGATTTTCGAGCAAATCGGTGATGCCAAATTTGAGCATAAAACTCACCGGATTGTTATTGAATTGCGGCACGTTCGGGTCGAAAGGTTGATAGCGATTGACGATGATGTTGTTGTCAATCTGAGCTACTACATTATCTATCGCAAACTTCACAAAGTATGGACGCACGCGAGAGAAACGAAACTGATATCCTTCTTGTGCATTTTCTAGTTTCGAGGCAGAAGCCGAATCCCAATCAAACAATTTGATACCATTGTCAAACTCGCTTTGAAAATCAAATGGACGGTTGCCGATAGCTTGTGCTGTGGTGTCGCGCTGTGGTTCTGCTTTCTCTTTAGCAATGACGATTGGTGCCACAGGTTTTTTCTCTATCGGAATTACGCGTTGCTTTAGTTTTGTTACGTAGTCAGTAGTGATGAAGTTCGAATTGGTGTTATCACTGAGTGAATTCAAATAAAGCACCGGTCTGTTTTTTTGTATCACCAAATCGAGTGCTTTCGCTTTGTTGCGAAGCACCGTCTGTTCGTTGATATTCGTGTTGTAGTTGCTCCATTGCCTAGTCACTCCACCAATCTTATATACCGAAGTCAACTCAAAACCAAGTACGTCTACTGTTTTTCTATCCATCACTGAATCGAAAGGCAAATTCTCGGGCAATATCAACGTATCTATTTCATCGGTTTCCTTGTTCAAATAGCGATAAAGCATTTCGTGGTGATTAAAAACACTTTCAAATTGACCAACATAGCGATTGCGAATACCATTAGCATCGCTCAAGAAACTATATTCTGCTTCGGAGAAATTTTGCGGATAAGTTTCGTTAGCTAAAGGAGTGTTAGTGATGCGATATAGCGTGTTGCCATTGCTATTTAAATCATAGAAAAATAAATCGTGCGTTTTATTGAATGATTGATTTTCATAGCGACCGGGGCGCAAGGTATCGTCTGTGCGATTGCTTGAAAACATGATGCCACGTAAACTGTCTGCATTGATATAAACCGGATGTAAATCATCAAAATAATCATCGGTCAACTTGCGCGTGGTGGTAGAGGCAATGGTGTAAAGAAAAATATCGGTCTGTCCGTTTTGAATGGCACTCAATACAAGTTGCTTAGAATCAACAAACGAAAAGTTTACCACTTTTTGAAATTTTCGCATTGGGTTTTTCTCCATCTTCTTGGTGCTAGGTTCGTATAGTCGCAAGAAAATTTCGGAGCGCTTGTCGCTGATGATGGCTAGTTTTCTTCCGCTAGGATCCCAAGCCAAGAGCGGAATAGATTCGTCAGTAAATTGAGTGTTGGTTCTGTAGCCGCCTTTAAAGATTATGCTGCGCTTTTGTTTTTCTACATCCCACAAAATCACTTTGTAGCGCCCTATGTCGTTTTGAGCAAGGGCTACATACTTGCCATCGCTGCTCGCGCAAGTTTGGTAGTAATTCTTATTCTTCTTAAATTTTATGTTGAGCTTGTTGGCTGCTTGAAAAGTTTGCGTTTGTTTTCTCTCGTTGGCAAAACGGGTGTAGAAGTAAGTGTACCAATCTTGGAGAGTTTGCTCTAAGCCAGTGCCCAACACAAACAAAAAACCATTCTCCACACTGCGGTTCATGCGCGTGAGGTAAACTACATTGCTCAATGCTGCTTTGCCGTGTTTTTCTTCGATGTAATGCCAAATTGAATGGCCCACGAATATGGCTTCTTCGGGTTGAAGTTTGGTCAAGCGCTTGTAGCGTCCGCTCACGATGCCATCGCGCAGTTTGTTTTCCATGTCGGAGTTCCACGGTTCGCCAATGTATTGCACCAAGCCTTTTTTGTACCAATCCGGCAAATTGAGTAACACAGCATTTTGTATGACCTCTGCAAAATTGCCCCCCACCGACATTTTATCAATATAAATCTTAGCAATGCCTTCTCGTAGTTGTTTGTCTAGGTGGCGATGGTCACCGTTGAAGTAGATGAAAATTTTATTATCCGGAATATTAGTAGTGCCACCCGGATTTTGATTTTGCTCATAGATACCAATGTTGGTTTGGTTCAATTCATTGATATTGTTGTAAACTATAATGTCAATCTTCCGCTTGTATTTGAAATCAAACAGCGTAGAAATTTCGTCCGTCACATCTTCCGCTGTTTTGATGACATACTTGCCGATGTCTTGTCCGCCCTGATAGTAATAAGTGGTAAAATTATCACTGTCGTAATATTGGAAAGTGAAGTCTTTGTACTGCACTCGGTTTTGACCAAATCGCTCTGCATTGCTTTGTGCAAGCGCAGTTAAACCAAGGCATAGTACTCCGCAGAAAACAAATACTCGAGCATTTATCAGCAGCCAATGTAAAAACGAAAATATAGTGCGGTTTATAAATATCATTAGTTGCAGTTCAAAACGTCTTCGTCAAAATTTTGTTTTAGAATTGTTGTTCCAAATGTGGTCAATTATTCTTGCTCATCAAACTTAATAAAATACAATTATGCTAAAGGTCTATTTACACACTTTTAACCCATTTATGGAAAACACTTACATCCTGACGGACGACACCAAAGAATGTGTCATCATAGACCCGGGCTGCAACAATGATAGAGAACGCACTGAACTCGTTCAGTCAATCCAATCTTATGGCTTAAAACCGGTGAAACTGCTGAACACCCATTGTCACATTGATCATTTTCCCGGTAATAAATTTGTGTGCGACACTTATGGTCTTTCGCCTGAGTTTCACGAAGTGGAGTTGGAGGTGATGCACCGTGCCCTAGAGTATCGCGCATTTTTTGGTGTAGATTGCGAGCCTTCGCCCGTGCCGAAGCATTTTTTGA
>CANGXE010000079.1 GCA_947457525.1 Bacteroidota bacterium
AAAATTAAAAGGGTACCGCCCGCTATTTTAAATAATAAGAAAATAACTTGTGCGAATTCTGCATAGTTTGAAAATGCACCCCATCCGTTTACTTCAAGTAAGATCATTTTGTTTTTATTTGTTTGCGAATATTAGCATTAAATATTGTGCCGAATTTTCACATCAGCAGCTAAAAATATACGCGCCCACAAATGAACACAGAATTGATTAAAGATTTATGCATCAAGGGCTCAAAAGCATATTTTGATTATTTGTTGAAATCCGGCAGAGGACTAAATGAAGTAGACGTTTGGGGCATTGATGTGATAGACCGTACCCAACGTTTACTGCGTATTCGTTTGTCTAAAAAAATATTTGACACTGAGGCATTGACTTTGCGTATACTTGGCGACACGGATGACGTCTTGCCTGATCATTTTACCGTCATCGAATATGAAGCGGAGAAAAGCACACTTTATCTAGAAGCTAAACCCGATTTATTCTTTAGACTAAGTACACTTCGGGCAGCTCAAGTGAAAGTGATTGCCGATATGAAGTTTTTGGTGGAGCGGGTGAGTGATTGGTTTTCTAAAAAAGGAGAATATATACAGCTGCCAACAAATGTTTCTCCACTAGCTCATTTGGCAAACAACTTTCCGTTTATTCCACCGTTGCAACCCAGCAGTGATCAAGTAGATGCAGTGCAAACTGCATTGACACAGCCCATTAGTTACATCTGGGGCGCACCTGGCACCGGAAAAACACAAATGGTGCTGGCGAATATTATTGTTCAATACGTAAAACAAAACAAGCGTTGTTTAATTCTTGCACCAACAAACACCGCACTGGAGCAAGTGCTTCGTGGAGTTATTCGCTTGAGCGATGCAGCAGGAATTCCCAGAGATAAATTTTTGCGACTAGGTCATACGTCTAAAGCATTTGCCGAGCAGTTTTCGGAAGTGTGTGAAGCGCATGGCATACAGTCACAGCGAATGCAAGTGGAGCGACAAATTAGCGTACTCAAGAACTTGATGCGTAAAGAGAATGTAGCTGCCGAAAATCTGGTGCAACCGCTCGAAGAAGCCGCAGAAAAAATGATGGAGTTGAAAGTTTTGTATCAAACAGCCACAGAGAAAAAAACAGCACAGAAACTCATCAAAGCTTTACTCAAAGAAACCGGAAAACTCTTGGCAAAAGCTCCGCAAACAAAAACTATGGGCGCTGAGTTGGATGCAGACACATTAGAACCAACTTTAATTTATACTCAAAATTTAATAGTACAGTTTAAGCGCGATGAGGCGGTGCTTCAGTCAAGAGCAACAGAGCTTTCAAGCTTACCTGAGTCAGAGTTAAAAGAAATGCTCAATGAGCTAGAACAATCGCGTGATAAAATGACGGTGTCCAACGAGCGCGCTAAAAAAGCAAACATCATTGCAGCCACTTTGGATGGCTATATCTATCGTTTTGTTGAAGACGAATTGAATGTAGATCATATTTTTTTGGATGAAGCCGGTTATGCTTGCGCGATCAAAGCTATGCCTTTGTTTAAGGGCAATGTGCCGGTCACGTTTTTGGGTGACCATAAGCAACTGCCGCCTGTCTGCGAGATGAATGACATGGATATGCAAGCCGAAGACAAGCAACCGGTGTTTGTTTGGTCGAAATCAGCTATTCATCTTTTTCGTTTGTTTGAACAAACCGAGGAAGAAGCTTTTTTGAGCTACATGAACAATCAAGAAACGCTTAGTAACAAACTTGCTCGAGCCGATTTGCGTCACACGCATCGTTTTGGTGCGCAATTGGCAGAAGTGCTTAATCAATACGTTTACCAAAATGGATTTGGAAGCAATCAAGAGCGAGGCGAAACAGAGATTTACGTGGTAGACACCTCGAGCGCTGTGCCGCAGCCACGAAACCAATATGACAAACCTACTCGTGAGAGTGAAGAAGAAGTATTTGCTATTCGGCAATTTCTACAAGCCAATCCGCTAAGTGATTTTGCTATTATCACACCCTACGTTAATCAAGTAAAAATATTGGGAAAGGCACTGCCAAGCGAGCGCAGCGATGGACGAATTATGACGGTACACGCCTCGCAAGGTAAAGAATGGGATAATGTGATTTTAAGTGTGGTGGATACTGATAAAAAATGGTTTACAGACACAAGATCAGAAAAGTCGAGAGGTTTGTTTTTAATTAATACAGCAGTAAGTCGCGCCCGCAAACGTTTGATTATATTTTGCAACGCGTCATATTGGAAAAAACAAAATGGCCAACTGATCAAAGGGTTACTTGATGTGGCTGAACCTTGGCATTTGTTATAGCTTTCTCAATTTTTCCCATAGTTCGGGCAGTTGTTTGATGATAGCTGTTTGCTTGGCAAAAACTCTTGCCTCCTCTGCCGGACTGCCGATATATGTTTTGCCTCCGGCTAATGATTTGGGCACAGCGCTAGTAGCCATCACCACGGCTCGGTCGCCAATTTCAATGTTTTTATTAACGGCCACCTTGCCATACAAGATAACCCAATTGCCAACTTTTGTATTTCCGGCAATGCCCACTTGACCGGCAATAATGCAATGCTCCCCAATTTTTACATCATGACCAATGTGTACTTGGTCGTCAATTTTTGTGCCTTTGCCAATCACAGTGTCAGAGGAAACACCCGCATCAATCGTGCAGCCTGCTCCAATCTCTACATCATTGGCTAATACCACTTTTCCTGCGCTGTGCATTTTATCGTAATGAGTAGATTGTTTTTTATAATAAAAAGCATCGGAGCCAATGGTAGAGTTGGCGTGAACAATAACATTGTCGCCAATTTCGGTATAGGGATAAATTGTCACATTCGGATGTATCACACAATTTTCGCCTATGCGTACATTTTCGCCAATATAAGCGTTGGGGTAAATAAAACTTCCTTCTCCAATTTTTGCCGAAAGCGCAATTGCATTGGTGCTGCGCAACTCGGGTTTAAAGCGCTCGGCTATATAATTGTAGGCTAAAAATGGATTGGTATTGTATAACAGAGTTTTGCCAATAGGAACTTCTATTCTCTTGTTGATAAGCACAAAAGAGGCTTTCGATTTGAGCGTAAAATCATAATATTTTTCGTGGTCAACAAAGGTCAAATCACCGGGTTCTACGTTATGAATTTCATTTAAGCCAAAAACTACGGCTAAGCCATCGCCAATCACTTCAGAGTTTGTCCAATCGGCAATCTGTTTGGCCGTTATACTTTCTTTAAATTTCATACATCGAATATAGCTACCAGTTCAAAATCAAAGTATAAACTATGTGAAATAAAAATACCGGCTTAATTCTTTTTCTCTACTACATTCGCAAAGCTTAAATCAAAAATCATGAAAGAAACAGTTCTAAGTGCGCTACACACTTCTCTAGGCGCCAAAATGGCGGAATTTGCAGGTTATAATATGCCTATAGTTTATTCGAGTATAAACGAAGAGCACAAAGCCGTGCGTAACAGTGTGGGCGTTTTTGATGTGAGCCATATGGGAGAGTTTTTGCTGAAAGGCGAAAAAGCGTTGGACTTAATTCAGTTAGTGACCACAAACGATGCCTCTAAATTAACAAATGGGAAAGTACAATACAGCTGTATGCCAAACGATACAGGCGGAATTGTAGATGATTTGTTGGTTTATCGTTGGGATGAGAATGAATATTACTTAGTTGTTAATGCATCAAACATCGAGAAGGATTGGAATTGGATAAAAGAGCACAATACTTTTGGTGTGGAAATGAAAAACTTGAGCGATGACATGAGTTTGTTAGCAGTCCAAGGCCCAAATGCGTTGGCGACACTTCAAAAACTTACATCGGTTAATTTGTCAGATATTCCTTATTACGCATTCGTAGGAGGCAGTATGGCCGGCATTGATGATGTGATTATTTCAAACACAGGTTACACTGGAGCCGGAGGTTTTGAAATTTATATCTGGAACAAAGACGCTCGCGCTATGTGGGATGCTATTTTTGAAGCAGGAAAAGAGTTTGGCATTGTGCCAACGGGGCTAGCTTGTCGCGATACACTTCGCCTAGAAAAAGCATTTTGTTTATATGGTCATGACATTGACGATACCACTTCACCCATCGAAGCCGGTTTAGGTTGGATTACCAAATTCACCAAGAATTTTGTTCAATCAGATTATCACAAAGCCATCAAAGAAAATGGTTCAAAACGCAAACTCGTTGGATTCGAAATTTTAGAAAAAGGTAAAATACCTCGTCAGCATTTTAAGATTAAAGATGCCGCAGGAAATGAAATTGGCGAAGTGACATCAGGCACCCAATCACCTACATTGGGTAAAGCTATTGGTTTGGCTTACGTTCAGTCGGCTCACGCTGCCATTGGTAGCGAAATCTTTGTAGACATTCGTAACCAAGCCATCAAAGCCACTGTGGTAAAAACTCCGTTTTTGTAATTTACTGCACAAGCGAAAACACATATAACGTTTCTAATGCAATCTGTCGGCAGCGAGTGTCATACTGGGTGTCTTGCTGTAGTGTATTATCAAAGGCTTTTGGATCTTCATATGTAGTGCCAATCCTCAATTCCACGTCCGGAATAAATGGACAGTTTTCATCTGCGTCAGAGCAAGTCATAACTGCTGCAAACTGTCTTTCCGGATTAGCTGTGTTATCGTAAACTTTCGAAAAACAAGTGGTGCTTAACTCATCACCAAACTGAACAGTGTAAACAGGATTAGCTTTACTTTCATCTTTAGTATTTATGGTAAAACCGATTCGCTTTAAAGCATTGATGGCATTCGGATGAAAAGCTGTGGCTTCTGTGCCTCCTGAAAAACTGCTGACTTGTTTTACGTTGAAATAGTTTGCTGCTACAGCCGCCCACACTTGCCCAAAATGACTTCTGCGTGAGTTGTGCGTACACACATACAGCAATTGAGTCGGTTGACCACTCGAATTTTTTTGCTGAATGTAATCGGACACTTTTTGAAGCAGTAATTTTCGTTCAGCATTGATTTCATCAAAATGCGTAACTAATTCACTGCAATAATTTTGAATAGATAGATACATCAATGTCAGTTTTTAATATCGCCACTTGTTGGCTAAAGCAACCAATGAAAGCATAACAGGAACTTCAATTAAAACACCTACCACTGTGGCCAATGATGCGCCTGAGTTTAAACCAAACAAAGCTATTGCAACAGCAACGGATAACTCAAAAAAATTGCTCGCCCCAATCATGGCAGCGGGTGCGCAAATATTATGTGGCAACTTTAAGTAGCGCCCAATGAACCATGATAAAAAAAAGATAAAGTAAGTCTGAATAGTAAGCGGAATAGCAATCAGAAGAATGTCAAAAGGTTGGTTCAAAATCTTTTCTCCTTGGAAAGCAAATAACAACACAAGCGTTGATAAAAGTGCCAAAATGGAGATAGGTTTTAAGCGACTTAAAAATGCTTCCTTGAACCATTGTTCTCCTTTCGCTTTTATCAAATATTTATTGCTCAAATAACCTGTAAGCAAAGGAATAACTACGAAAATGAAAACAGAAGAAATCAATACATCATAAGGGATTTCAATCTGAGTAATGCCCAATAAAAACTTAACAATGGGAATGAACAAAACCAATAGTATCAAGTCGTTAACAGAAACTTGTACCAGCGTGTAGTTGGCATCACCTTTCGTGAGGTATGACCAGACAAATACCATGGCAGTACAAGGTGCTGCTCCGAGCAAAATTGCTCCGGCAATGTATTGTTCGGCATCTTTGGGACTCATCCAAGCATCATAGAGATTGCTAAAAAACAGCCATGCAAAAAACGCCATTGAAAATGGCTTGACTACCCAGTTGATAAACACCGTGAGACCTATACCTTTCCAGTTTTTTGAAACGTCTTTAACAGAGTTAAAATCAATTTGCACCATCATGGGGTAAATCATCAACCAAACTAAAATGGCGACAGGAATATTGACTTTGGCAATTTCCATGCTGCTCAACACTTGGATAGAGTCTCCGACTATCTGCCCAAGACCGATACCAATAGCGATACACGCCAACACCCAATAGGTTAAATATTTTTCAAAAGCTCCCATTTACATAATGATTTTTTGTTAACAGCAACCACCGCCAGGGGTGCAGCAACCGGATGAAGCAGAGGTTAATTCAGCAAGATTTACTTTCAATTTTTCAGGGCTGATGCCGCAGCTGTCTTGCGCCAAACAGTTAGTTTTTTTAGCCGTTAAAAGGAAATTTTCTCCTACTGTGGCTACACCATATTTCCCGATGGTATCACCTTGATATTCTACCTCTATATCCAAATCCTCATTGCCGAAAAGTGGTGAAGCGAGGTCAATGATTTTGGCTAATTTTTTGGGTTCGAGGCGATGTTCTACATCTCCGGACACCCACAATTGAAAATTGATACATTTTTCTACACGGACAGTTCCACCGCAATCAATAAAATGCTTGGTGACCAATCCAGCTTCTGTGATATGAAAATGGCGCGGTACAAATTGGCCGGTGGGCAATACAAAGTTGAGCACTTTAAGTGTGTCTAATTGATTTTTGAATTCAGATAGTTTCATAATTTATGATTTAATGATTAACAACAATTTGATTTTTGTTTTTCTAGTTTGATAGCAACTGACATGAAATAGGCTTGCATTTTTTGAAGCGCTTTTTCATCTACGCAGTAGCAAATTGAGTTACCTTCCACGTTGCCTTTTATCCACCCTGCGTTTTTTAATTCTTTAAGGTGTTGCGAAATGGTAGGCTGAGCCAAAGGAAGTTCGCTTACAATATCTCCACAGATACAGCTATCGTGTTTTAATAAGAACTCAATGATTGCCACTCGTGCCGGATGACCAATGGCTTTAGCCAATGTTGCTATTGAATTTTGTTTATCGGTAAATTGATCTGTTTTCGTAGCTCCCATAATAATATT
>CANGXE010000080.1 GCA_947457525.1 Bacteroidota bacterium
AGTTGGTGTTAGAAAAAATATTAGAGCGCAGCGGATTGAAAGAAGGTGATGAATACAAAACGCAGCACACCGACCAAAACGCTAGTGGAGACAGAATAAGACCCGATGTGGTTATCTTTTTGCCGGATGGCAAACATGTGATTGTGGACTCAAAAGTATCTTTGGTGGCTTACAATGCGTGTGTCAACTCACCAACCGAAGAAGAGCGCAGTCGCTTCCTCAAGTTGCACATTGAAAGTTTGCGCAACCACATCAAACTTTTAGGTGATAAAAACTATCAAAGCGCAACGGGTTTACATTCGCCTGATTTTGTACTGCTATTTGTGCCAATCGAGTCTTCATTTAGTTTGGCACTGCAAGCAGATGTGGAGTTATTCAACTTTGCATGGGATAGAAAAATTGTGATTGTATCACCTTCTACACTTCTAGCCACACTCCGCACTATCGCCTCTATTTGGAAACAAGAACGCCAAACCCGCAACTCACTTGAGATAGCTGAAGAAGGCGGTAAACTTTACGACAAATTTGTGGCTTTCTATGAAGACTTAGTGAAAGTAGGTAGCAAAATGGATAGCGCAAAAGCCGACTATGTGGAGGCCATGAAAAAACTTTATGAAGGCTCCGGCAACCTCGTGCGCAGAGCTGAAAAAATGAAAACTCTTGGTGCCAAAACCACCAAGCAACTACCCAATGCCTTAATCGAACGAGCAGAAGAATAAACTATGTTTACATTACTCATATACCTTATCTTAATTGGCGTGGGCACCATGATGGCGATTCTCTATAAACGCACCATCACCACCGCCAATTTCCTCAACCCCGACCCTAAAATCAGTCTTCGTATTTTCACTTATGCATTTGTAGCAGCTGTTTTAGTCACTTTTGCGTTGTCGTGGTATAGCACGCATGTACTTTACAAAGCCGACATCCCCGAGGAAGGCGACCTGAAATATCAAAACCTAAAAACACTCACCATTTTCATCATCAACATTTCATTTTTGTTGATGATGCTCTTCGCCAATGCCTATTCTCAATCGCTAAAGCGTATTGCCTTTATGCCTTATTTGCTCACGTTTGGTTTCTACGCTATTTTCATCCTTCGCGATGCTTATGCAGTTTCCCCTTATTACTTTTCTTGGGCACAAAACTTTCAGCTAATCGATAGCGTGCCCACCGATATTACATCTATGGCACACTATAAATGTTTTTTAGGGTTCATCACCACGGCTCACAATGCCGGAGCTATTTGGTGGAGCTTGAAAAAGTAATAAACTATAGTTAGCTGTACAGTATTAATGACTCCTATACAGCAAAAAGGTATTTTCCAACCTTTATTCCAGATGCGCCAACTTTCTTCTGCTTGTAGGTGTAGCATCGGCAAGCCGTTGATGGTCACTGCTCCTTTCTGCTTCGCGTGTTGAAGTAACAAAGTTTCTTCAGGATTATAGACCAAATCATAAAACACATCGCCCTTGGTAACTTTTGTGTA
The DNA here is from genome assembly GCA_947457525.1 of Bacteroidota bacterium. Lineage (GTDB taxonomy): Bacteria > Bacteroidota > Bacteroidia > Chitinophagales > LD1 > Bog-950. The sequence continues at coordinate 1,490 of CANGXE010000080.1, forward strand.
GTCAATCTGTGGGCAAGTCTCTACGTTCGGATACATACCGAGCGGAGTGCAATTGATATATAAATTTCGCTCACCAAGATGTTCCGCTACTTGACTGTAGGCTATCGAACTTCCAATTTTCGCTTCGCGAGAAACAAGCATAAAATTAATATTATGTTGTTGCAATATGTACTGAACTGCTTTGGATGAGCCACCCGTACCGAATACAAAAACACAATAGTTTCCGGCAATACTTGTAAGGGGTAAATGAGCGTTTAGTGAATACTCAAACCCGAAAGCATCGGTGTTGTGACCTATCTTTTTACTTTTAGTTATCTGCACACAGTTCACAGCACCAATGGCTTGGGCAGCAGTAGAAAGTTCATCTAAAAAGGGAATGATTGTTTGTTTGTAAGGAATGGTGACATTCAAACCCACAAGATTCGGTTGCGTGGCCAACAAAAATTCGAAGTCAGTAATTACATTGAGTTCAAACAATTGGTATTCAACACCGACAATAGCTTCTTTCGCAAACTTGTTTTCAAAAAATGTTTTTGAAAAAGAATGGGTAAGCGTTTTGCCAATTAAGCCAAACGTGCGCATTTATTTGCTACTTAATTTGGGCTTTACCATCTGCCATATAATGGGCAAAACTGAAAAGAAAATAATCCCTAATACGACCAATTCAAAGTTCTTTTTCACGAACTCGATATTGCCAAACCAATAGCCAATGGTCGAAATGCCGGCCACCCAAAGTACTGCACCCGCTATGCAGAAAGTGATGTATTTTGAGTACTGCATACTGCCCGCGCCCGCTACAAATGGAGCGATGGTGCGCACAATAGGGACAAAGCGCGCCATGATAATAGTTTGTCCGCCATACTTTTCATAGTAAGCTTCGGTCTGCTCGAGATACTCTCGTTTGAAGAATAAAATCCGTTCTCGCGATTTGATTTGTTTACTAAAAAATTTACCGATAAAATAATTGACATTGTCACCCAGTAAAGCTGCAGTGATAAGCAGCGGAATTAAAATAATTAACTCTAATTTTCCTGTAGCAGCAGCCAAGGCCCCGGCTGCAAAAAGCAAAGAATCTCCAGGTAAAAGCGGCATCACTACCAAGCCGGTTTCAACAAAAACAATCAAAAATAAAATGGCATAAGTCAAAGTGCCATAATTGGTTAATAGGTCTGCAAGATGTTTATCTAAATGCAGAAAAAAGTCGAACGCAAACTTTAAGAATTCAATCATACGGACAAATGTAGAAATATGCGATAAATGAACTAGGTTAATTTAATGGGCGATACTGCTCAATCACCTGCAAAACAACCGAATCCTTCAACAAAGAATCTTCCATTTCGAAAATGACAACATGTTCTTCAAAGTTGAGTAACAAGCCACGCTCAAGGTTTATTAAAGCCTCATGACGATTACCCACTTCAAAATAGAACACCGATTTGATGTAATAAATATCCGCGCTACCCTCATATTTTTGCTCCGCTTCTACCAACACTTGAAATGCCTTTCGATAATTTTCTACGTTAAAATAAGCGGTAGCTAAGTTTATCCAATTTTGTTTATTCTGAGGGTCTAGTTGAAAGATGCGCTCGAACAAAAGCAGTGCCTTCTCTCCCTCTTCAATGCTAATATACGCCTCGGCTAAAGAAGCTAGGTAATCAATATTTTCTTTATTCAACTTAACGGCACGCTCAAAACTCGAAATAGCTTTGCCAAATTTTTCTTCAGAAAGATACGTTTCTCCAATACGATAAAATGCTTCATCAAAATAAGGATCAACAGCAATAGCTTTGCGCAAATAGCCACGCGCTTTACCCATGTCACCCATTTTTTCAAAACACTCTGCTGCCTTGAGATACAGGTCTTTATTGGGTTTAATCAACTTAATGGCATCTAAATAAAACACCAAAGCAGCATTGTAATCTTCTTCGATATAACGAATGTCTCCACTGCAAGTGTATGCAGGCTCGAAGGTATCGTCAATAGCAATAACATAACTGAAAGCTTCAATAGATTTGTCATACATCTTCAACCCTGCATACGCATGACCAAGATTAAACCAAGCCAAATATGAGTAAGGTCGCTCGTCAATCAAGGCTAAATGAAACTTGATGCTGTCTTCAAACTTTTCAGTCAGCTCGGTGCAAAACCACAGGCGGTTAAGCGCTTCTTCATTTTCTGGGTCGTACTTCAAAGCCAATTTTAAATTGTCCATCACTTCCCAATACTTTTCTTGGTCTTCCCATATATCGGCCATCTCGAGATACAACTCGCTAAAATCTTCATTCTCGGTAGCAGCTGCTAAACCACGCTCTACTTCTTCTTTAGCTAAAATATAAGCACCATCCCACAGATAGACATCTGCGCGGATAAGAAATAAGCCAATGTTGTTTGGATCTAAACGCTCAGCTTCGCCCAATACTTCAAGTGCTTCTTTGAAGTATTTTTGATTAGCTAAAACTTCACCTTTCTTGATAAAAAAGTTAGCTGAAAATGGATATTGCTCCAACGCACTATCAATTACTTTCATCGCTTTGTTAAACTCGCGACTATCTAAGTAAAACTGAATAATTTGTTCGAAACTATCTTCTTCAAAAAACACGGATTGCTTGGCTTGCACCGCATCTTCGTATTGTTTGATTAGATCAATTAACTCGCCAAATTCCGATTCTTCCATTTCATTGTTTTCCATAGCGAAGATTTATAAGATTAAAAATACACTAAATGATTTGACCAATCTCAGATTTAAACCCTATTAACATATAGACTAAAAGTAGGGGAAATTATTGTCCCTTTCACAGATTTTTTTCAACAACTCAAAAGAATATATTTGCAATAGGTGCCAAACCATCTTGTAGGCCACCGAAAGAGGGTCTGCAAGAAGCGCGGGCAGTGGTGAAAGCCATTGCCCTTTTTTATTTATTTACCTATGCAATAAATCATTTTCATTCTTAGCTTTATTCTGCTCAAAATACTGTTATGCAACATTTTTTAGTCGGGTTATGTATGCTCTGCTGTTTATTCGTTTCTGCTCAAAAAGAAACCTATTGGCAGCAAGAAGTGAATTATAAGATTGATGTAAGCCTAAACGACACTACGCACGTTTTGACGGGTTTCATAAGTATGGGATATATCAACCACTCTCCTGATACACTAAAAGAAATTCTCATTCATCTATGGCCAAATGCTTACCGCGACCACACCACTCCCCTCGCCAAGCAAATGCTTGAAAATGGCAAAAAGACATTCCACTTCAGCAAACCCAACCAACGCGGCTTTATAGACAAGATTGATTTCAAACTCAATGCAGAGGTTTGCCGCTGGAACTTTGAACCCAACACAAAAGAGATAGCTCGTGTAAAACTCAACGAGCCGCTTGCTCCGGGTGAAACGGTGACCATAGCCACACCATTTCGAGTAAAGTTACCCAACACGTTCTCTCGACTTGGTCACATTGACCAGAGCTATCAAATCACACAATGGTATCCCAAACCTGCTGTGTATGACCGAAAAGGTTGGCATGCTATGCCTTATCTCGACCAAGGTGAATTCTACAGCGAGTACGGCAGCTTTGACGTGAGCATTACTTTGCCTAAAAACTATGTAGTCGGTGCTACAGGAGATTTGCAAACACCGGAAGAACAAGCATGGATAGATTCTATTGCCGACGCCACAAAAAAATTGAAAGCCTACGGTGCAGATATGAAGTTCCCGGCTTCATCACCTACTCAAAAAACTATTCGCTTTACACAACAAAACATTCACGACTTTGCTTGGTTTGCTGACAAACGATATCACATACTCAAGGACACAGTCACGTTACCAAATTCCGGCAAGGTAGTCACCACCTATTCGCTTTTTACCAATAACCAAGCTGATATCTGGAACAAAGCTCCCGGCTATTTGCACGATGCTATTTATCATTACAGTAAATATTTAGGCGATTACCCCTACAATCAAGTGACTGCACTCGATGGCACCATCAGCGCTGGTGGGGGTATGGAATATCCGAACGTTACTATAATTGGAGAAGAAAAAGATGACATCGGATTAGATGTGGTGATTACCCACGAAGTGGGACATAACTGGTTTTATGGATTACTTGGCTCTAACGAGCGCGAACATGGATGGATGGACGAAGGGCTAAATTCCTATTATGAAAACCGCTACGTAAAAGCAAAATATCCTAATCAAAAAATATTTAATGGGCTTCCAGTTTTTGTTCGAAAATTTTTAGACATCAATCAATATCACAGTACTTACCTCAATGATTTTGGCTATCAAGTTTTAGCGAGAGAGAATGAAGACCAACCGCTCAATTTACATTCCACAGATTTCACTGATATGAACTATGGTGCAACAGTCTATGGCAAAACTTCACTGCTATTTAATTACTTGGAAGCGTACTTAGGCACTGCACTATTTGACACTTGCATGAAAACTTATTACGAAAAATTTAAGTATAAACATCCTCAACCGGAAGACCTCCGCGCGGTGCTAGAAGAAACCTCCGGCAAAAAACTCAATTGGCTTTTTGATGAGCTTATCAACACCAACAAAAAAATAGATTACAGCATTAAACGCATCTTTAAAAAAAGAAACACCCCAAGTATCATCTTAAAAAACAAAGCGGAGATTTCTTCGCCTGTTATGATCGCCTACATCAAGCGCGACTCGGTGTTGAGTACCGAATGGATTGCAGGATTTGAGGGAGAGAAAACCATATTAACCAACATTCCGGAGGGCGCAGATAAAGTTAATATTGACCCGTGGTTAGCCATGCCGGAAGTGAACCGAAGAAACAATGCTTATAAACTTAGCAAGCCATTTCCTAAAATAGAAAAATTGAAGTTTCAATTTTTAGGTGCTGCCGAAAATCAAGATCGAACTCAAGTATTTTTTGCGCCTTATTTAGGATGGAACAACTACGATAAAACGCAAGTGGGATTGATGCTTTACAGTCCGTTTTTACCTACGCGCAAGTTCAATTATTTCCTAGCCCCTGCCATTGGTACCGGTTCAAGACAATTTATAGGAATAGGCAATGTGAACTACACATTCTTCCCCGATCAAACGGTGCAACGATTTACTGTAGGTGTGTCGGGCAAACGTTTTTCGTATTTACTCTTTCCACAAAATTTGACAATTAATAAAATTGAACCATTCGCGCATATCATTTTCAAAAAGAAAAATGCCCGCAGTCCATTTTCACACGAAATAAAAATACGTTCTGCATTGTTATGGTTGGGAAGATTGAACAATAACAATCAACCATTTTACGAAAACTATTACATCAATGAATTGAGCTATTTGTTTAAACGTGAAAGCACACTTCATCCTTTTCAAGTCAACGCTACTGTGCGCCAAGGCGACAACTTTTTAGCCTTACAAGCCGAAGGTAAATTC
>CANGXE010000081.1 GCA_947457525.1 Bacteroidota bacterium
AATAGGTCTTCCGTTAGTTCTGTGACTTGATAGCCAACTTCTTTTAGACAAGCCGCCACTTCATCGCCAGCTCCGGGTATGTAGCCTATGCGCGTGCCGGTTTTCTTGAGATCAATGTTGATCACATTCGCTTCCGCATCGCTTAATAGAAATTGATATGGAATGTGGTCATACTCGATGCGCTTCAAACTTTTAGTGAAGGTATTCTCTCCTATTTTCAAAGTTGCCGTAAGGCGACCGTCTTTTGCCTTGGCAGTAGGCGTGAGCGTGGCCGTGATGGTTTGCTCTTCTCCTTTTTCTTTCAATGATAAATCGGGGTTGTTGACCGACACTGTCCAGCCTTCTCCGGCTGTGAGCATCAACTTTCCTTTCACGTTTCTAGTATGCGCTTTGATGCGCAATTGTATCGTTTTGCTGCCAGTGCCACTAAACACATATACTTTCTCTGACAGGTTTACTGTGGCCGGAGGCAACACCTCGAACGGACGATACACCTCTCCCTTCACGGGGTCTGTAGCTTTGTAAGTCACACCTCGAGTTAACCGTAGCTTCGTGCCTTGCACCGTCAACCCAAACACTACCTCTAAGGCAGGAGTATTTATCGGCACACCTACTTGTTGCATATCCTGCACCACATATCTTCCAAGCGAATGCTTTTCATTCAGCCAATAAGGATTAGTGGTACTAGTTGACTGCGGCAACTGCAGAGTACGCTTAGCGGTAAACAGCTCGTTTGGTTTCAATACATACTGCGGAGCGGTGTCGCTCGTTGCCATAAACGAAATGCGCTCCAACTTCACCGGCTCGGTGGAGCGATTAATCACCTGCGCGGTAAGCAGGATAGAGTCGCCAGCCACGGCTGTGTAGTCGGAAACTGTGGCTTCTACCCACAAACCCATAGCCGACACTATCAATCGCTCCGTTTCACTTCGCTTCTGCTTTTTCCAATAGGCCGCTTCGGGTGTTGTTTCCGGTAATGCCGAGATTTGATTATATAAACTCACCAAACCCTGCACCGATGCCGAAGGTTGTGCTGCGTTAAACTGCTGTAATAAGTTAGACAAAGTCTGTTGAACTCCCTCCGACTGTGGCATTCTTTTCCACGATTGGTCGATACCTTCAAACAAATCTTTACTCACCGGCTCTCCTTTCAGTTGTTTGAAATATTCGGTAATCTCTCCGCGCTGACGAGCTGTGCCAAAGCCTTGGCTCTTGTGCATCGAGCGGCTCTCGCTCGCTACCTCGCCATAGCTTTTGCCAAGCAAGGGGTTAAACCCACCTACGTCTATTTTCAATTGGTCGTTGGCAGTAGTATTAGTAGTGCCGAAGTTAAATGTGTTCCAAAACAAACGCTTCGCTTGCCACACTTGTGTATACTTCAACTGCTCTGGAAACATGGCCGGGTTGGCTGCCGCCTCGAATGCTTCGAGCGCCAAGATGGCCGAGGCGGTGTGATGACCGTGTCCACCTTCGCCCGTGGTCGGGAAACGGTTAATAATCACATCCGGCTTAAAGTTTCGGATTACCCAAACCATATCGGCCAGTGTACTGTCTTTGTTCCAAAACGCTAAAGTCTCCTCAGGATTTTTCGAAAAACCAAAGTCATTAGCGCGAGTAAAAAACTGCTCTGCTCCATCTGTGTTTCGGGCTGCTAAAAGTTCATTGGTGCGGATAATGCCTAACAACTCGCCTTGCTCTTTACCGATAAGGTTTTGCCCGCCATCGCCTCGCGTGATAGACAAATAACCGGTGCGCAGTTTGCGCTCATTTGCCAAGTAGGACAACAAGCGCGTGTTCTCATCGTCAGGATGAGCCGCTATGTACAGCACCGAACCCACAGTGTTCAACTTTTGTAAACCCAACAACACACTAGCCGAAGACTGCGCCAACACAAATCCACTACACCAACTACTCACCACCATCATCGCTCCCATCAACCATTTATTCATACTTATACCTACTTGTTTTTTATGGATTAATCAAACGGTCCCTCGATGGCCGCTAAAGTCGCAATATATAAAAACATCATAGACAAGGGAACTGTTATTCTTAAGTAATACATTTTCACAAAAGAGGCATCAGACATGAGCTTGAATACATAGTGCTCATAAATCAGTTCTAAAATAAATGATTACCAAACTTATATGTAGATTAAAAAATAATCGCGTGCTGCTTTTACAAACTATACTTAAGGTAAAAACAGCTATAAGCTATTTCTTATCTCAGCAAAATAATCCGGCACAAACCTTAGACGGCTGCCGTACCAACTGAACATTTCCCCATCTATAACCATCACTTTAGCTTGTGGCACCATAGCCTGGAACTCTTCTATATGCTTTTCGCCAAAAGCGTAAGGTTCGGAGGAGAGAAAGATATAATCGGGAGCAAGATCGGCAATTTGTTCTGCAGTGACTTCGGGATAGCGACTCTGGTGTTCGAACAGATTACGCAGACCAAACATCAATAGCATTTGGTGAATAAACGTATCGTTGGCGGCTACCATGTAGGGCTTTCGCCAAATGAAATAAGCACAAGACTTTTTAGGAAAAAGCACTTTGTTCCATTCGGCAAAACGCTGCTCGATGTTGTCTATCATCTCTTGGACAATTTGCGTTCGGTTAGTTATTCGTCCCAATTCTTGCATCATGCGGAGCGCATCTTCGAACGAGTTGACATCACTCACCCAAACAGGGCAAAACGTTTGTAGTTGCTCAATGTCCTCGCGGTTGTTTTCTTCTTTATTGGCAATAATCAAATCGGGTTGAAGAGCGGCTATCTTTTCGATGTAAAGTTGTTTGGTGCCGCCTATCTTTTCGGTGTTGGCCGCAAGGTTTTGGGGATGGATGCAAAAGCGGGTGATGCCCACAATACTCTCCGCCAAACCTAAATCAAAAAGGTATTCTGTTTGCGAAGGCACTAGAGAGATAATGCGCTTAGGATAATCGGGAAGAACTAATTGACGACCAACTTGGTCGGTGGTGTGAATAAGCATAGGACTAAGCCATGGCTTCAATCAAATCGAACTCAGTGATGATGCTCCAACTGCCAAGGTTGGTTTTCACCAAAACAGCTGTGTTGTCTTTGTTTATCAACTTAGCGATATCGGCAGCAGTGGCTTGCAATGTAACCACCGGAAATGGTTTGCCCATTACCTTTCCAACTTCGTTATCTCGGTGGTTAGGGTTATCCATTAGCAACTGTAGAATGCCATGCTCGGTAATGCTACCCACACACACTTCATTCTCCATCACAGGTATTTGGGTTAAGTTCATTTGTTTCATTCTGGCAAAAGCATCTACCAAAGTTTCGGTGGGTGAGGCGGCTACTAATTCACTTATCTTTTTGCGGTCAACAAGCATTTGTGCTGTAACGATAACATCTTTCAAGAAACCGCGGTCGCGCATCCAGTCGTCATTATATATTTTTGCGATGTAGCGACTGCCGTGGTCGTGGAGAATAATCACCACTACCGAATCCTTTGTGAATTGATCTTTCATCTGCAAAATGCCTTGAATGACCGCTCCTGCACTGTAACCACAGAAGATACCTTCTTCTTTGGCCAATCTGCGACACATCAAAGCAGAGTCTTTATCGGTGACTTGCTCTATGTAATCAATATAATCAAAATCAAAATTGCCGGGAATGATATCTTGACCAATACCTTCAACTAGATAGGAATAAGCTTGTGTCATATCTATTTCGCCTGTTTCCTTATACTTTTTTAATATAGAGCCATAAGCATCTACACCTAGTGTTCGTATAGCCGGATTTTGTTCTTTGAGGTACATAGAAGTTCCAGTTACCGTTCCACCCGTTCCGATGGTAGTCACGTAATGTGTAATCTTATGATCGGTTTGTTCCCAAATTTCGGGACCTGTGGTTTTATAATGCGCTTCGCGATTAGATAAATTATCGTATTGATTAATGAAAACTGAATTAGGGATTTCATGCGACAACCGATGCGCCACTTGGTGATAGTTGCGCGGGTCTTCGTTGGGTGCATTTGTGGGACAAACAATTACTTCTGCGCCCAGTGCACGGAGGATATCTACTTTTTCTTTAGATTGTTTGTCAGTAGTGGTGAAAACACACTTATAGCCTTTCACCGCTGCAGCTAGTGCTAAACCCATTCCGGTGTTACCTGACGTACACTCGATGATAGTGCCGCCAGGTTTCAATGAACCGTCTTTTTCGGCATCTTCCACCATCTTAATACCAATGCGGTCTTTGATAGAGTTTCCGGGATTGAAGTATTCTACCTTTACAAGAAAAGTACCCGGAATATCTTTAGTAATTTTATTGAGTTTAACCAGCGGGGTGTTGCCTACTGTTTCTATAATGCTGTTGTAATATTTCATAGGGTGATCATTGATAATTAACTAAATACTAAACGATTGGTCGAGTGGACTTTAATCATGTGCTTTCGCGGTCAAAAATGTAAAAAAATAAGGGGTATGCAAACGAAATTGTTCCACACCCCTCATCGAGTTTCGCTAAAAAGCTGCTTTGTTTAAATCTTACCCATCTTCCCAGCCACTTTAGCTTCGAGTTTTTCTACAAAAACAAGCGTGGCCGGGCAGAGCGTGATGTTTGTCGTGTAGGTTTTCTGCTCTGCTTGATACTTGAAATCTTTGCGGGTGAAATGCGGAAAACCGGCACAGTCGGCCGGACGAATAGCATAAATGGTACACTTGTGGTCTTTACCTAAAAAGTGGCAAGGTGTTTTCTTGTTGGTGACATCACCATCTTTACGCTTCTCTAAATACTTTTTAAAATACTCTTCTGCCGAAAGACCAACATGCGCAGAGATACGCTTAATGTCAGTCGGAGTGTAAGTCGGTGTCATTTTTTTACAACAGTTGGCGCAATCTAAGCAAGCCACTTCATTCCACGTTTCTTTATCTGCTTCAACAATAAGCGGAGCTAGCCCCCGCTTTTTTGTTTTACCGGCTTTACGTAGAAATGTGGCTAATCCTTTCTTCTTTTTGTATGCTTTCTGCTTAAACTTTGCAATATCTAAATTGGCCATGTGGGTGACAAGTATGTTTATGGTGAATTAATCTTTTTTAGGTGCTGAAGGTGTTTCTTCTTGTTTCGGTTGTTCGGCAGGAACTTCTTGTTTCGGTTGCTCAACAGGAACTTCTTGCTTAGGTTGCTCCATAGGAATTTCTTGTTTCGGCTGCTCAACAGGAACTTCTTGCTTAGGTTGCTCCATAGGAATTTCTTGTTTCGGTTGCTCAACAGGAACTTCTTGCTTAGGTTGCTCCACAGGAACTTCTTGTTTCGGCTGCTCAACAGGAATTTCTTGCTTAGGTTGCTCCATAGGAATTTCTTGCTTAGGTTGCTCCACAGGAACTTCTTGTTTCGGCTGCTCTATAGGAACTTCTTGTTTCGGCTGCTCTATAGGAACTTCTTGTTTCGGCTGCTCCAAAGGAACTTCTTGCTTAGGTTGCTCCATAGGAATTTCTTGTTTCGGCTGCTCAACAGGAACTTCTTGCTTAGGCTGCTCCACAGGAATTTCTTGCTTAGGTTGCTCCACAGGAACTTCTTGTTTCGGCTGCTCTACCTGAATTTCTTGCTTAGGTTGCTCAACAGGAACTTCTTTCGGTTTAACTCTGTCCGGTGGTGGGCCAGACAAGATACTTTCATTGTTCATTTTCATTCGTTCGAGGCGGTTGCGTTCGTTCTCTTGCTCCATGCGTTGTTTTTGTTCCGGTGTGATTTGGTTGGGTTCATTGTTTTCTCCACTAGGAGTAACATTACGCACCGGACCTTCCGGTTCGATAACATTTATCGAGTCGCCTTCAAACGGCATATCTATGATAGGTTCAAAGCGTGGGCGAACGATGCCGGCAGCACGGTCTTTCATATAAGCCACAAAGTCGCCTTTGTTCATCGATGAGCCGAGCGTGTAGAGATAGAAGCGATCGTTCTCTCCTTTCACTCTGCGTTTGTCGGGTGGAGTAGCGCCAATCATGGTATTGATATCATCATAGGTGGTCAGCACTCCCAATGTGCCCGGACGATACTCAAAGAAAAACCAATCGTTTGTGCCGGTTTTGAGATAAATGCTCAACAAATCTGATCCGCCCTTGTATTGAATTTCTACATAACCTTCAAGTTTCTTGTTGATCGGCTTTTTGCCCATCATCGCCACACCAATTTTACCTACGCTCCGCAAAGACATATCCATGGAATCGAATACAAAATTGACATCGCTTAAAATTAAATAATGGTCGAGGTCTTTAGGACGCTTGTTGAACGACATAGTTTTTTCAAAATCTTCTAGATATTTCTTGTCGTCTTTTATATCGCACAACTCATAAATAGCTTTGCGTTGTTTTTCACTTTCGTAACTTATATCATTTAAGTCTACATTGTCACCCGCCATATACAACTCCATTTTTTCTTGGAGTTTAACTTCAGTACGTAGATCTAACCCAAGCGTAAAGTTGAATTTGAAGTTATTACTGTCTAAGAGGTGTTCTCCACTACCACTTGCAATGGTTTTGATGACACCAAAGTTAGCTCCAAGATTATAGCGACCTTCTGTTTTTACACTTCCTTTTTTGTCGTCATACTTCAGCAAGTTGCCATGCATGGCACGTTCTCTGATTTTCTTCTCACTACCGATATTATAGGTGCCATTTGCTTCTTGAGTGACGATGCCGATGGCTTTGAAGAAAGTGATATCTTTGTTCTCTTCCTTTGGTGCCATCACTGTGGCATAGAAAGGAGCTGTTTCAGAAGTAGGGTTGATGTGAACTCCCGCATAGACGTAATTCAGATTAGCGTTCTGTGTCGAGTCGAACTTCAACTCCAAAGTGTCAGGTTTAATATCTTGATTGATAGCAAAGTCAGTAGTGCGAA
>CANGXE010000082.1 GCA_947457525.1 Bacteroidota bacterium
GGGATTGTTTCCGCGTTTAACTTTCCGGTGGCCGTGTGGAGTTGGAACAGTATGTTGGCATGGGTTTGCGGCAATGTGTGCATTTGGAAACCTTCAGAAAAAACTCCGCTTTGTGGTATTGCGTGTCAGAACATCATTGCTAAAGTGCTTAAAGCCAACCAACTGCCCGAAGGTATTTCTTGCTTGGTAAATGGCGATTACAAAATTGGTGAGCTGATGTCGCACGACAAAAACGTAGCACTGGTTTCTGCTACCGGTTCCACGCGTATGGGCAAGGCAGTGAGTGTAGCCGTAGCGGCACGCTTGGGTAAAAGCTTGCTTGAGCTTGGTGGCAACAATGCCATTATTATTACAAAAGAAGCCGATCTTGACATGGCGATGGTGGCTGTGGTGTTTGGCGCAGTGGGTACTGCCGGTCAACGCTGCACGACAACCCGCAGATTGATTATTCATGAGAGCAAATACAACGAAGTAAAAAACAGATTGGCAAAAGCTTATGCTCAACTTAAAATCGGCAATCCACTCGATGCAAAAAACCACGTTGGGCCACTGATTGATAAAGGCGCTGTGGAGCAATATCTTAAAGCTATTGATGAAGCTGTAAAGGCAGGTGGGAAAATGGTGGTAGAAGGCGGTGTGCTAAAAGGCAAATCCTACAGCAGTGGCTGCTATGTGAAACCAAGTGTCATTGAAGCTAAAAACGATTGGCCAATTGTGCAACACGAAACCTTTGCGCCAATTCTTTACATCATGAAGTACAAGACTTTGGAAGAAGCAATTACATTGCAAAACGGTGTGGTACAAGGCTTATCGTCTGCTATCATGACCACCAACATGCGCGAGGCCGAACTTTTCCTTTCGACTAATGGCAGCGACTGTGGTATTGCTAATGTAAACATTGGTACCAGTGGTGCGGAAATTGGTGGCGCTTTTGGTGGCGAAAAAGAAACCGGAGGCGGGCGCGAGAGTGGCTCCGACAGTTGGAAAGCGTACATGCGCAGACAAACCAACACACTTAACTACGGAACTACATTGCCTTTAGCTCAAGGGGTAAAATTTGATTTATAAATAATATTCTACTTAAAACGTGTACGCAATGAAAAAAATCATCCAACTCTGTTTTTATCCTCGTTTTCGCTCTGATTAGCTTTTTTTGCTCATGCGCAAACTTCTACTTCAACGAGCAAAAGCACCAAAACTCAAACTACTACCACAAAAAAACCTGCTGATGGACGCACTAAAACCGGAGACAGAATTGACAAGACAAAGAAAGGACCAAAAGGTGAAACGGTGTATACCGGATCAAGAGGCGGCAAGTACTACCTTGACAAAAAAGGAAATAAGATTTATATTAAGGACTAGTTTTAGGTTTTAAGGTTTTAGAAGCCTCTCAGCGGTGGGAGGCTTCTTTATTTTTGATAGATTTTAGCTGCTACCGGCACCACAATATTGTGTGGCACCAACTTAGATACCACAGCACCCACTTTATTCATCCAACCCGGCACCACCACACTTTTATTCTTCAACAAAGCATCGAAACCAACTTTGGCAACTTCATCTGCTGACATCATGAATTGAGCGTTTTTTTTCACAATATCTTCCATTTGTGCATCTTTAAAAAACTCTGTTTCGGTGCCACCTGGCGAAAGTGCAGTCACATACACATTTTTGGGTTTTAGTTCATGACGCAACCCGCGTGAGAAAGACTGAATAAAAGATTTACTGGCTGCATAAATCGTCATATAAGGAATTGGTTGGTAGGCCGCCACACTAGATACATTTAAGATATATCTGCGTTGGCTACTATCCGTTTTGCTTAAAAAAACATGCGCCATGCGCACACAGCTATCTACATTCAATTGAATAATGCGGAGCTGCAACGCCAAATCTGTTTCATCAAAATGACCACAATAACCCATGCCGGCATTGTTTATTAGCATATCTACATTTAATCCTTTCTCGTTGGCGAATTGAAAAATCAAATCAGGCGAATCAGGTTTAAATAAATTAACTGAAAGCACTTCTACTTTGATATTATACTGTTTCCGCATATCTGAAGCTAATTGCTCCAATAAGTCGAGCGAGCGAGCCACCAATAGCAAATTTCTTCCCCGCGAAGCAGCTTCTTTAGCTATGGCTTTTCCAATTCCTTTGCTTGCTCCGGTGATAAGCGTATAGTTATTCATATGGGTTGATTTAATGGCTGAAAATAAAAAAGTCTTGGCAGCAAACACCACCAAGACTTTTCAGATTTAAAGAAATGAATTTAGTCTTTCTTTCCTTCTGTTTTTTTACTGCAACAAGCGGCTGCTGTTGTGCCAGACTTGCTGCAACAAGCTGCTTTAGCTTCACCTTCTTTGCTGCAAGATTTCGCTTGGGTTTTGGTGCAAGTTGAAGCAGGCGCAGCAGTAGCTGAAGCTGAACCGGAGCAAGATTTATGCTCTGCAGATTTGCTGCATGCAGGTGCTTTAGTTTCTGTTTTGGTAGCTGTTGCGTCTTGTGTAGTGGCGGCAGTTTGAGCTTGTGCAAAAAAAGCAAAGGCCACAAAACTTAACACGAATGTGATTTTTTTCATAGGGTGTTTGGTTTTAAGATTGAGTAAAATTATGCTTCGGGAAGTGTACCTATGCTGGTAATACCACCTTTCACTTTTTGATTTAATGCAACGTCTATTTTCGTGCCAATTGGTAAAAACAAGTCAACTCTGGAGCCAAATTTAATAAATCCTAACTCATCGTTTTGTGCTACTTCGTCACCTTCGTTCAAATACCACCTGATTTTGCGGGCTAATTTTCCGGCAATTTGACGCACTAAAATTTCCATGCCTGTTTCGTCATGTTCAATCACCACGGTGTTACGCTCGTTTTTCTCTGATGATTTTGGATGCCAAGCCACTAAATATTTTCCGGGGTGATATTTCTGGTAGGTCACCACACCGCTCACAGGTGTGCGGTTCACATGCACATTGGCCGGTGACATAAAAATGGAAACTTGGATACGCTTATCATTAAAATATTCTTTTTCTTCAACTTCCTCAATCACCACCACACGACCATCTGCGGGAGCAATAATGTGGTTATCTCCAGTCACAAAATCGCGAAATGGAATTCGGAAAAAAGAGGCAAAAGCGAGAAAAATCACTAAAGAAAATGCTCCTACGATGTAATAAAGCGTGATATTTTTGAAATAGTAAGCCACCAATGCAGTTAGCGTAAGAAGAACAATGCCACAGACCAAAAGCGTTTTATAGCCTTCGCGGTGTATTTTCATCTTTCTTTTCATGTACTCAGTTTTATTTAAGGGTGCGAATTTATACTAAAATGATTTAACAATCCGAATTGTGCTTTAGTTTAGGATTAGCCCATATACTTAATCAACAATATGACAGCATCAATTTTTACGAAAATCCAAAGCATGAGCGAAACAAAAGGTACTGCCAAAAGATAGGCGTCAAAACGATCTAAAAATCCACCATGTCCGGGCATTATATTCCCAGAGTCTTTCACTCCTACACTACGTTTTAACAACGATTCCGCTAAATCGCCAAAAGTGGCAACTATGGTAGTCATAAAAGCCAGCGCTATCCATTGATATTCATTTAACATATCTAAACCCGGAATTTTGTTGATAAAATATGCCGCAACTAATGTGGTTAAAAGACCACCAATAGAGCCTTCTACTGTCTTTTTGGGTGAGATGCGTTCAAACAGTTTTCGTTTACCAAACAAACTGCCAAAAGCATAACAGGCTGAATCATAAAACCAAATAATGGAAAACAACGCCAACAAAAACACGCCACCATACTCAAAATAGATTTTATTGGTCAATAAGATGGGAATTAACAGATAGACAATCGCTAAAGCATTCCAACCAATGTTGGCGAAAGGATTTTCGGATTTGTTGTAAAGCTCAATGATGAAAAATACAAAAATTAGAATAGGTACTAAAGTGCTAAACGGAAGAGCAGAATCACGCTGCATCAAAAACAATTGCACTAAAGATTTTAATAAATTAGACCCATCGGGCAGCGCTCCCATAGGTGGCGACATCAATACGAACGACAACCAATACACTACTACGGCAGAAAGAATAACAAACCGTTTTCCAAAAAACTCTTTGACCATACTTTCTCTCTTGCCGGAAGTGATGGCATAAAACTCACGCAAACCACCGACCAACAACACAGACATCAGCAAGCCGAACGTGTATTGATTAAACAAAATGCCACCGGCCATGATGACCAGAAAGACAATACCGCTAAGTGCTCTAACCAATAGTGTTTGCATGAAGTTTGTTTTTGATTTTAGAATCTAATTTAACTATTCTTCGGTTTCCAACTCATCTTCTATCGGTTCTTCAAAATTGGTAGGTTGCTTAATGACATAAAGCAAATAGGTCATCGCGGCAAAAATGCTGATGCCAATCACAGTGAGCCACCAAGGTGTGTTCATTTCTACGATGTCTTGACTAATCACCCCGGTGTGGTGCAAATATTTAAACAACACCGTCATGAAATTATTAATGAAATGCGCAATAATTGGCAACAACAAACTGCCGCTGATGTAATAAAGAAAGCCTAAAAACGCCCCCAAAACACCAATAGCAATGACATTGTCAAACTGAAAATGTATTACCGAAAACATAAAACCGGAAATAGCCATAGCTACGTATGGGTTCATTCGGCTGCGCAACATCGTTCCAAGTAATAGCCCTCTAAAAAACAACTCCTCCGCCAAAGCCGGAATAACAGCGATGACTATAGCTGATGCTATGAAACGAGCAAAAGAGGTATGGTCTAACAGTTTTTCAGTCAATTCGGCAGCTTTCTTCTGATACTCGCGCAAGGTAGCCAAAGAACCGCTCAGCGGAATTTGCTGATTGATAGATACCAGCCATTCAATAAAAAATTGTGCGGCAATGATGCTCACGAAAGTCAACGCAATCATTTTGAAAGTTGGATAGCGTTTAAAGCCAAGTGGCTCTAACACTAAACCGGTTTGCAACACGGAGAACATCAGCGCTGTTAGTGCAAAACCACCAAGAGCACTCAATCCTTGAACAAACAAAAATGCATAAGCCTCCGCATCGGTGGCCACTAAACCTTGTGCTATTTTTTCGGGTTCTTCGATGCCAAATAGTGACGACAAAGGCATCATGGCTAGGTAAGAAACAATTCCCATGTTGAACATCAACATCGAAAACATCAAGATAATTTTGAGAAAAACTGGATAGTTTTTAAACGGTGGCATCATAAACTCAAACATAACCAACATTTTACGTTCTGCAACATGCAAGGACTTAACCTTATAGCACAATTAATATTTGCCCTATATTTGCCGCGTGATAAAAATCGGACATATTGAGCTGCCTGACATGCCTTTGCTTTTGGCACCTATGGAAGACGTGAGCGATCCGCCTTTTCGCCATTTATGCAAAAAACATGGCGCAGATATGCTCTACACCGAGTTTATTTCGGCAGATGGATTGATTCGCGATGCGGACAAAAGCGTAAAAAAGCTAGACATTTTTGAGGACGAACGCCCCGTAGGCATTCAAATTTTTGGCGGTGAAGAAGCCGCCATGAGGCGAAGTGCAGAAATAGTAGAAGCCGCTAAACCTGAACTGCTCGATATCAATTATGGCTGCCCGGTAAAAAACGTAGTGTGCAGAAATGCCGGCTCTGGAATTTTGCGTGACATTGACAAAATGGTCGCCCTGACCAAAGCAATTGTCGAATCGACCAAACTGCCGGTCACAGTGAAAACTCGCCTAGGTTGGGATGATAATTCCATACGAATTGTAGAAATTGCAGAACGCTTGCAAGATGTAGGTATTAAAGCGATTTCGATTCATTGCCGCACCAAACACCAAATGTACACCGGTCATGCGCGTTGGGAATGGATTACGAAAGTGAAAGAAAATCCTCGTTTGCATATTCCTGTATTTGGAAACGGAGATATTGACACGCCCGAAAAGGCGGTAGATATGGTCAAAAAATACGGTGCTGATGGTGCTATGATTGGACGCGCATCTATCGGTAATCCGTTCATTTTTCGAGAAATCAAACATTACATCGCCACGGGGGAACACCTAGCTCCTCCTACCCTTTCGGAACGACTAGAAGCTTGCCGAACTCACTTGCTTCGAAGCATAGATTGGAAAGGTAAAAAACTTGGCATTTTGGAAATGCGCAGACATTATGGGCCTTACTTTGGCGGGTTGCCAAACATCAAAATGTTCAGGAGTAAATTGGTGATTTCAGACAATTTAGAACAGATATTGGAGTTATTGTTGCAGGTTGAATTACATTATAGCAAAGAAGAAAATTTGCACTACACCACAGCTGAAAAACCAGTTTATGCCGGATTGGATAGTTAACATTCGTTTTGAAAGCAAGCTTTATCACCATAATTCTATCATCAAGCGGGGGAGTAACTTGTGTTGATTTACCGCTTTATGGTTATAACCTTTCCGATTTTTTGGGTTTTCATTGGTGTATAGCTTTTGGTAAAACAGCCGATATGTTAATGGCTGTGAAATAATTTAAACCAAATGAAACCTTTTGACCTCATGGTCGTTAAAGACTGTACATAGTGCTTGATTTTAAAGAGATGGGAGGTCAGGGGCCCATCTCTTTTTATTTTCCCCAATTGCCATTCCTACACTTTCCCACGTTTTTTGCATTTTAGTGGTATGAAAAATGCTTTAGTATTCATCACCATCATTACACAGACTTGTTCATTTGGTCAAAACAGCGAAGCAAATTTATTGGCTAACCAATCGGCAGCTAAAACCGTGACGATTGATTTAAACGACTCCAACTTACAAGATTGGGATCCGTTTTTCTTGGTCACTAAAGAGCAACCCAA
>CANGXE010000083.1 GCA_947457525.1 Bacteroidota bacterium
GATGACGGGAATAGTAAACCCGGCACCCAAAGCAATAATAAACGTAGGAACAACAGCTTTGGCAATCAGTGACCAATCGTAGTCACTGTGAATATTGCTAATAGGGACTTTGGTGCCGATGTTTTCCTCTTGAGGCAAGTAATAGACATAATAAATGCCCACGAACCCCAGTGTGGAGTAAAGAATAAGTTGAACCTCAGTAGTGAAAAACGGATGAATAAGTGGCAATAGAAAACTGGTCAACCCAACAAAAATAGTAGTGATGTTTCCTGCGGAAAAAAACAACGCAATACTTTCTGTTTCTAGTTCTTTGGCGCCATTGAGTAAAACATAAGGCATCACTAAAATTTGTAAGAGTGAAAACGCAATTCCCCACAAAGACATGAGCAACCGGATGAGCTCTGTGTTGTGGGTGTGAATGCCGAAGATGAGTAATAAAGCCACTACGGGTGCAGCTATTGAGCCGGCCAGCATAAATGGCTTGAGCCGCTTGCCTTTGACATAAAGCGCGAGCGGAACGGCACAGAGTAAAATAGTAAGATAGCGATTGCCAATCATCGATGCTATTTCATAGTCTTTGAAGCCATGATCGAGCATTTGATAGTTGAGTAATAAAGTAAAAGCGGAGTTGATGAGCTGCAAAAATACATCCGCCAACAGCAAGTAGATGATTACTCGCGGAATGCGGAAATAATTTTGAAAGGCGCTCTTCATGCTTGGCTTAAAACATTATTCGTTAGATAAAGTTGTTTGCAAGAAATCAATAATTTTTTCTTTTTCATCCGGTGAGAACCAATGAATGTTTTCATCTTTTTTGAACCAAGTCATTTGCCGTTTGGCATAGTTGCGGGTGTTTTGCTTGATGAGCGCAATGGCAGCCGGTAAATCAATTTTATCTTCAATAAAATCAAAGAGCTCGGTGTAGCCAACCGTGTTGAGTGTATGTAATTTTTTGTGTAAGTAAAGTTCTTTTACTTCTTCGAGCAATCCTGCTTTCATCATTTCATCTACACGCAGATTGATGCGCTCATAAAGAAGTTCTCGCGGCAATTGAAGACCAATTTTGATGATGCGAAATGGTCTTTCGGTTTTTTTTCCGATTCGCTGTTCGGAATATTTTTTGCCGGTGGTGTAAATGATTTCTAAGGCACGTTTTAAACGAATAGGGTTTTTTCTATCCACCTTAGCGTAGTACTCTGGGTCAAGTCGTTCAACCTCTTGTTGTAACCAATCCAAATCTTTTGTGTTGAGAAAATTTCTGGCGGTCCAGAGCTGTTTAGGATCTTCAGTTTCAAACTTATCAAAGCCGCTGCATATCGCATTGATGAATAAGCCCGAGCCGCCTACCATCATGGCTATTGGTTTTTTGGAGAAATATTGGGAGAGAAATTCAAGAACTTCGGCTTCATATTTTCCCGCGCTGTAGCTTTTGTTGTGAATAGAAATATTATTAATGAAATGATGAGAGACGGTGCTTAATTCTTGCTCGGTTGGCTTTGCAGTGCCGATAGTCATCTCTTGATAAAATTGGCGACTGTCTGCAGAGATAATTTCGGCATCGAACAGTTGTGCTAGCTCAATGGCTAATGAGGTTTTGCCAACGGCAGTCGGCCCACATACAACAATAAGTATACCTTGAGTTTTCATGGGTTACTTTTTTGATAAGCCGAGTTTTTCGCCAAGCGATAACATCATACGATAAGCTTCCTCATAGTCATTATGAATTTTACCTTCCATTATCGCTTCTTTGATTTCTTCTTTGATGATGCCAATTTCACGACCAGGCGCTATACCAAAAGTTTGCATAATTAACTCACCACTGATGGGTGGTTGAAAGTTGCGTACTCGATCTTTTTCTTCTACCTCTTTAAGCTTTTGACGAACCGTTTCGAAACGTTGTAAGTAACGCTTCACTTTGTCTTTATTTTTTGATGTGATGTCTGCTTCGCAAAGCATCATCAATTGGTCAATGTCATCGCCTGCTTCGAAGAGCAATCTGCGCAAGGCACTATCGGTGATTTCCTCTTTGGTGAGAGCAATGGGCCGTAAGTGGAGATAAACCATTTTTTGCACAAACTTTAGTTCTGCACCTAGTGGTTGTTTCATTCGTCTGAAAATTTTGGCTACCCATTTACTGCCTAACACTTCGTGGCCATGAAAAGTCCAACCTTCACCCTGCACAAATTTCTTAGTCGGTGGTTTAGCAATATCATGCAACACAGCCGCCCAACGCAACCACAAATTGTTCGTATTTTTAGTGATGTTATCTAACACTTGGAGGGTGTGAAAGAAATTATCCTTATGACCTTTGCCTTCGTAATTTTCTACGCCTTTGAGTTGCTGAAACTCAGGGAAAATTATTTTCAACAAGCCGCTATCTTCGAGCAATAAAAAACCAGTGGAAGGGCGAGGAGCAAGAATTATCTTATTAAACTCTTCCGTAATGCGTTCTTGAGAGATGATGTTAATGCGTTCGGCATTTCTTCGAATAGCGTCAAACGTAATCGGGTCAATCTCAAAATCGAGTTGCGTAGCAAAACGAATAGCGCGCATCATGCGCAGTGGGTCATCGCTAAACGTAATGTCCGGATCGAGCGGAGTAATGATTTTTTTTTCTGCTAAATGCGCCACGCCACCAAATGGGTCTACTAACTCGCCAAAGCTATCTTTGCTTAGTGAAATAGCTAGTGCATTGATTGTAAAATCTCTACGGTTTTGGTCATCTTCCAGCGTGCCGTCTTCTACCACTGGTTTGCGCGAACCTCTGTCATAGCTTTCTTTACGAGCACCAACGAACTCTACATCCAAGTCGCCACAACGAAATTGTGCAGTACCAAAGTTTTTGAAAAAGTTGACGTGAATATTGGCGTTTATTTTTTCGGCAGTTTTTTGGGCTAACTCTATACCGCTGCCTACGCACACAAAGTCAATGTCTTTGCACGGACGACCAAGTAATTGGTCACGCACATATCCGCCAACCGCATAGGCGTCTATGCCTAAATCGTTGGCTGCATCGGCCACGTGCCGAAAAATAGGGTGAGATACGTCAATAAGTGTTTTCTTTTCCATAGCACAAGCATTTAGCGAGTGCTTTAAAAGAAAAAGGCTCCGCAATTTTTGCAGAGCCTATGTACCGCGTAGGGGAATCGAACCCCTCTTTCATCCGTGAAAGGGACGTGTCCTAACCGATAGACGAACGCGGCTTCTTTCTAAAGCGGACGCAAATGTAGAATTTTTTTGGAAGCTAAAAAGATTTGCTCGAAAAAAACTTTCCTATTGATGGTTTATCCGGTTATAGCTTTGATGCCCGGCAGTTCTTTGCCCTCAAAATATTCTAGCATAGCACCGCCTCCTGTAGATACATAGCTAACTTGATTGGCCAAACCAAATTGATTGACCGCAGCTACACTATCGCCACCGCCTACCAAACTGAAAGCACCTTGGGCTGTTGCTTTGGCGACTGCCTCTGCAATTGCTTTAGTGCCTTGCTGAAATTTCTCCATTTCAAAAACACCCATTGGACCATTCCAAAGAATGATTTTCGAGGCTAAAATGGTTTCTGAAAAAGTAGCAATCGCTTGCTCGCTTATATCTAAGCCCATCCAGCCTTCCGCTATTGCATTACTCGGAGATTGTTGTGTTTCAGCATCAGGTGCAAATTTATCGGCTATCACGCTGTCTACAGGTAATAGTAATTGTACGTTTTTTGCTTTCGCTTTGGCGATAAGTTCAAGCGCAAGTTCCAATTTGTCGTCTTCGACTAAACTATTCCCAATATTGCCGCCTTGCGCTTTGAAGAAAGTGTAAGCCATACCGCCACCAATGATGATATTGTTGGCTTTGTCGAGCAGACTTTCAATCAAAAGAATTTTATCTGACACTTTTGCACCACCCAAAATAGCGGTAAATGGTTTTTCGGAGCTAGTCAACACTTTTTGTGCGCTACTCACTTCGTTAGCCATCAAGTAGCCAAACAGTTTGTGTTTGTCGTCAAAATAATTCGCCACAATAGTTGTAGACGCATGAGCGCGATGAGCGGTGCCAAATGCATCGTTTACATATACATCGCCATGCTTTGAAAGTTTTTCGGCAAAAGCGGCATCCCCTTTTTCTTCTTCTTTATAAAAGCGCAAGTTCTCGAGGAGCAAAACTTCTCCCGGTTGCAAAGTAGCCGAAAGCGTAAAAGCTTCATCACTTATGCAGTCTTCGGCAAATTTGACAGGTACACCCAGCAGTTCGCTAGTGGTTTTCACTACATGCTTTAAAGTATGTTTAGTATAATCTATTGTGCCGTCTTCTTTTAGTTTTTTGAGTGGACGCCCAAGGTGGCTCATTAGCACCACACTGCCGCCATCATTCAATACTTTTTTGATAGTAGGGACAGCCGAACGAATGCGTGTATCGTCCGTTACCTCAAAAGTTTTTTTATCAAGCGGCACGTTAAAATCTACACGAACTAAGGCACGTAGTCCCTTAAAATTGATGTTTTCTACAGTTTTTAAACTCATTGTTACAAATTAAGTGATGCGAAAATAATTTTTCAAAATCTTTAAATTAACTACATATTTTAGCAAAAACTAAATAATGTAGTTTTTTTATGAAGATAAATCAAAATAACGTCAATGATAGTCATTTAAAGCCAACGGTGCTTTTTGTAGATATGAATTCATTTTTTCCGAGTTGCGAGCAGCAGGTAAACTATTGGTTGCGTCATCGTCCGGTCGGTGTTTGTGTATACACCGGGCAACATGGTTCAGTGATTGCGCTGTCAAAAGAGGCAAAGTTAATGGGCATAAAACCGGCTCGCTTATCGGAGTTATTACCGCGCTATCCTGGCTTTGTGCCACTGGAGACAAACCCGGCACGCTATCGAGAGTTTCATCATAAGATTATGAATGTGTTGCGCAGTTTTTCGGATGATGTGATTCCGAAAAGTATAGACGAAGCAATCGTCAATTTGACCGACTACCAATTACTGTATAAAGACATGGAGCAAGTGGCGCGCGAGATCAAGCAACGAATCAAAAGAGAAGTTGGCGATTGGTTTACTTGTTCTATTGGCATTGCGCCCAATGCATTTTTGGCAAAGCTCGCTAGTGATATTCAAAAGCCGGATGGCTTGATTGTTATCTCCCCCGAAACCATTGATACCGTGCTAGCCGAGTTGAAACTTACCGACCTACCCGGCATTAATAAAAAAATGGCTATGCGGCTAGTGATGGCAGGCATTCATTCACCTTTGCAAATGCGCCACACTCCGCCCGATGTTTTGCGCAAAGCATGTAAAAGTGTGCTAGGTGAACATTGGCATTATCGGCTAAATTTTAAAGAGGTAGATATAGCTACTGATAATTATAAAAGTATGCAAGCTATGCGCCAAGTATCAAAAGCACAGCGCGCTAACTTAGACACGATATATGATATTCTACGCGCATTGTGTTTGCAGCTCGAAAAGCGGCTGATGCGTCATAAGTTGAAAGCGCATTTCTTGGGTTTTTCTTGTGGTTACGAGCATGGTAGCTACTATGAAGATTCGGTGCGTTCCACTGCGCCCATACAAGGCGCCATTGATATGTATGACATTATTATTGGTCGGATTCAGCTACATGAAAAAGCTCGGGCTATTGAACCGATTTTAAATCAAGAGATTACACGAATGGCAGTGTATGTTACTGCCTTTGAAGACGCAGAGTTTGTGCAGTATGCACTTTTTGGAGATAATTTAGAAAAAGATAAACTGCGCAAAGTGGTCTATAGAGTTAAAGATAAATTTGGTTTTGAAAAAGTGCAATTAGCTGCGGAGTTAACGGCCACACCGGTGATGAAAGATGTGATTGGCTTTGGCTCTATCAAAGATATTATGGATGAAAACTACCATTACGTGACTGATAAAGAAAGTCGTTACATCGTGGATGATGATGAGGCACTTAGTCTATTTGAATAACAATAGACTGCTAAACAACTTGATGTTAAACCCGATTTTTGATTTGCGACTTGATTTAGTTTATCTACTGCATTGAATTATAAATAAACATGGATAATCTTTTAGTCGTAAAATTTGGTGGTACGTCAGTGGGTGCAGCCGACAGAATTCAGCAATTGCCTTCGATTGTCGCTCAGTTAAAAAAACAATATCGTACAGTAGTGGTGGTTTGCTCGGCCATGTCAAAAGTGACTGATTTGCTGATAAAAGCCGGTGAGCAAGCCGCAAAGAAAAATGGCCAGTATGAACAAACAGTAACGGAGATAGCACAAAAGCATTTTATGGTTTATGCTACATTATTGTCAAAGAATAATGTCGCTACAAAACAATTGTTATCCGCGCTCGAAGAGTTGAAGCAAATTTATTATAGCGTGTTTCTTACCGGAGAGTTTACGGATCGCACCAAGGATTTGGTGATGAGTTTTGGGGAACGACTGTCGTGCACTTTTGTGGATGCTTATTTCCAGCAACGAAAATTAAAATCAAGTATTTGTGATGCTCGCACGGTTGTAAAAACAAACAGCGAGTTTGGCTATGCTAAAGTAGATTTCAACGCTACAAACAAGCAAATCAAAACTTGTTTTAGTGATAAGAAAGATATCAGCTGCAGTTGACCACCTTCGGCAAAAACATTAGAGCGATTTGTGTAGACGGTACGTTTGATTATTGTCAGCGTATGGTCAAAACAGCTTTTGCAGATGCGGAGTTGACGAAGAAATTAGGTTTAACCTCAGCTAATTCAATCAACATTGGTCGACTATTACCGCAAATGACTTATTACACTTTTGCAGCTAATCACCATTTTGCTCAAATAGGACAAAAGCCCACCATCATTGTTCCGAGTGGAAATTTTGGGAACATTACTGCCGGTTTGTTTGTAAAAAAA
>CANGXE010000084.1 GCA_947457525.1 Bacteroidota bacterium
AGATTTATGTAAATAAATAAAATTCTTTTGGGTTTTAAAATAGTTAACGGCAATTTAACGAAACGAATTATTGAAACATCTACCATTCATCTTCTACCACAAAAAGTCAAATGCTTTTTC
Organism: Bacteroidota bacterium; assembly: GCA_947457525.1. GTDB lineage: Bacteria > Bacteroidota > Bacteroidia > Chitinophagales > LD1 > Bog-950. Next base: position 121 of record CANGXE010000084.1, read on the forward strand.
TATTATGTTTTTACGCTCATCCACTACAATAATTTTAAAAGTGTACTTTCCAGTAGGTAGCGAACTGTCTGGTTTATAGACGACTGAATTGGATTTTGCATCATAATCGGCCACTACCCAGGCCCCGTTTAAATACGTGTCAAAATCAGCAATGCCCGACAAATCGTCTTTTACGCTAAAAACTAATTTTTTAGTTGTGCGCATGCTTTTCCCGGCTTGAATATTTAACGACTTCACCATTGGCGCTGTGGTATCCAACTTTATAAAATAAGTTCCAAAATCTCTGGTTTTAGATTTTACCATTCCGTTTTCGTAAGTGCCTCCGCGCGGAGCCAAACTTCCTGATTTGTCTTTGTACACGATCAATGCTTTGGCTTGCAAAGCCAAAGGCAGTCCTTCAGTTTTCAAGGCAATGTTCATGTAATCTTGCGCAAAAGTGTTGTAATTGCCCAGTTGATGAACTTTTGAAAAGATGGTGGAGTCTTGACTGACCGTAGCTGAGTGGTTGAAGTAGACATAGTCATACAAACGTCCTTCAGGAATGTCGAGGACAACTTCGGGAGTCACGAAATTATTAGTGGTCATTGGGTCAAACAATTTAGCAAAAGGCGTAGCAACGGGTTTAAATGCCGTGGAAGCAGGGTCATGTTTTGCCGCAAATTTCAATGTAGAAACATTTCCGACAAAATCGCTTACTTCTATCAAAATAGAATGCGGCTTATTATCACTCAAATCAATTGTTCCGCTATCAATAAGGTTATCATAGACCGGACAATGATTGCCGGGTTCTACGAAACATTTGTGATAGCTTTTGCGGCCTTCATACAAAAAAGAAGGATAGTCAACATGGCTTTGCACGTAGCGATTTTCGCTAAAACTCATTCGGTCGGCTTTGTAATTGTAGACCAATTTATCGCCATCGTACACTGACATACTGTAAATGCCAATACTCGCCTCAGAGAGATTTATTTTGTCAAAAGTATTCACCGAAAAACCCACTTTGGTGTCGTTCAATAAAACTATCGGCAAATGATGATGAGTGCCATTCAGCCCTTTCAAGGCCAATTGAAAAGAACTCGCTTTTAGCTTGAGCTTATCCATCGGATAAAATCGTATGAAATTAATGTGCGGTCGCTTATCATCTTTCAATTTGTAATCGAACAACATTGGATTATATACTCTTTCCAATTTATCTCTGATTTCAAAATGTAGATGTGGCCCTCCGCTCCCACCGGTGTTGCCACTAAGCGCAATTTGTTCGCCTTGTTTAACCACTAATTCGCCTGGCTTTGGATTGAAATCTACCTTAAAACTTTCGCGAGCATATTGCTCTTGGCGAAGGTGTGCCTGAATAGCCGGAGAAAATTCATTGAGGTGAGCATAAACTGTAACGAACCCGTTAGGATGCGTGATGTACAGTGCTTTGCCATAGCCCGCACTATTCACATTAATCCTCGAAATGTACCCATCTGCCGCTGCGAAAATTTTGTGGTTCTCTTCTCCATTAGTTCTGAAATCTAGCCCCATATGGAAATGGGACTTTCGCGGCTCGCCAAAATTTCCCACTATAGTCATAGGTACATCAACAGGATTGATAAAATAGTTTTGCGGAATAACTAAAGTATCGGTCTGCGGTTGTTGCGCCATTTTAAAAATAGAAAGCAAATAAAAGACAAGGTAATTCATACTTAACTACAAACGCATGTTTGGACGTAAAGCCTTTTTCTTGTAGAAATCATTAATAATTTTTGTGACCCGATTCGGATCGTCAGTCACATGATAGAGCTTTAAATCTTCGAGGCTAATGTTGCCTTCGGCTAGCATGGAGTTTTTCAACCAGTCTAGCAAACCTTGCCAATAATCTTTGCCGACAAAAATCAAGGGAACTTTATCTACAGAATGAGTTTGCACAAGGGTCAATGCTTCGAACACTTCGTCCATTGTACCAAAACCGCCCGGCATAAAAACAAAGGCTTGTGCATAGCGAATAAACATCACTTTTCGCGCAAAGAAATAATTGAAGATAAGCAACTTATCGGGGTCAATATATTCATTCCACTGCTGCTCAAACTCCAACTCAATGTGCAAGCCCACACTTTTGCCTTTAGCTAGTTTTGCCCCTTTGTTTCCGGCTTCCATAATGCCGGGGCCGCCTCCGGTGATAATTCCATAACCTTCTTTGGTCAATTTGGTGGCAATCACTTCTGCCAATTGATAGTACTTATTATCGGGCTTGGTGCGCGCACTCCCGAAAATGGAAATACAAGGCCCATATTTTTCCATCTTCTCAAAACCATCTACAAACTCGCTCATGATTTTGAACATTCGCCAACTTGACTCTACGCGGTGATCGCCCCATTTTTTCTTTTTTACTGCCATTTATTTTACTTTAAGATTTAAGAATGAACTTGGTTGTCGTTTGATGAGATTAACCACAAACCAAGGAAAGTGATTAATCCATTAATAAATAATAACTCCAACCCAAATTGATAGCCGTCAAACCATTTTTCAGAATTCAAACTCAATAACCAACAAACAGCGGGAGAAACTAAACAAATCACCGGAACCAGTATGTCTTTCACTTTCCGCTGTGTCAAAATGCCAAACGCAAATAAACCAAGCAAAGGGCCATAAGTATAAGCTGCCACTTTGAGGATGGTAGAAATCACTGACGATTCTATCACTTGCTGATAAATTAAGATAAGCGCAAAAAACAGAACAGTAATGCTCAAATGCACTGCTTTACGAATAGTGGCGCGCTTGCTTTCGCTCCAATCTGATTTTTCTTTCATGCCTAAAATATCTATACAGAAAGAACTCGTCAGTGCCGTGAGCGCTCCATCAGCACTTGGGAAGAGTGCAGAGATTAAACCAATAATAAAAATCAATCCGGCAATGGGTGGCAAGTGGTTGATCGCTACCAAGGAAAAAACTTCGTCCGACTTAGCCGGAAACTCAATGCCTTTGGCTTGTAGATAAACAAACAATGCTCCGCCCAAAATCAAGAACAACAAATTAACCACCACCAAAATAGCACTAAACAAAAACATATTTTTCTGCGATTTGCCGATAGTGCTTACAGATATATTTTTCTGCATCATTTCTTGGTCCATTCCAGTCATGGTGATGGTGACCACGGCTCCGCCTAAAATTTGTTTGAGAAAAAAGTTGGATGCTTTCCAATCGGAAGTTTGAAAAGTTTGCGTGTAACCATTGTCGCTGATGGCAGCCCAAAGTTGACCAAACGAAAAATTAAGTTCATGGCCAATAAGTACAATGGTGATAATTAGCGCTAAAATCATACCTGTGGTTTGCAGTGTGTCTGTCCAAACGATTGTTTTTACACCACCTTGAAACGTGTAGAGCAAAATCATCAACAAAATAACAAACACCGTGACATAAAACGGTACATGCAAAGCATCAAGAAGAAAATGTTGCAAAACAATCAGCACTAAATAAATGCGGATAGACGCCCCCAAAGTGCGTGAAAGGATAAAAAACGAAGCTCCGGTTTTGTACGAAACTTCACCTAAACGAGTTTGCAAATACGAGTAAATAGAAGTGAGCTGCAAGCGATAATACAAAGGCAAAAGCACAAACGCCACTACCATATAGCCAATAAAATAACCAATCACCACTTGCAAATAGGCAAAGCCTTTGGTATGTACTTCGCCCGGCACACTCATAAACGTAACGCCACTCAGCGATGTGCCAATCATGCCATAGGCCACCAGCAACCAATTCGATTTTTTTTCGCCAATAAAAAACGATTCGTTATCCGCACCTCGTGAAGTGTAGTAAGCGATGGCCAAGAGCAAAGCAAAATATGCCGCTACTATAGCAAGAATAATGGTGGTTGACATACAACAAAGAAAAATTCATTCCGCTGCAATTGGCTGTCAGTTATAAATAGAATTTTGTGGAGTGCAATGTTTTGTGAACAGCTATTTGCCGTACATTTTCTGCTCCCACACCCATGCTGTGCGCATCATAGTATCGAGGTCGCGTCTGATTTGCCATCCGAGTTGAGTGACAGCTTTTTGATTGTCGGCATAGATGGCTACCACATCGCCTGCTCTGCGGTCGCCTAGTTTGTAGTTTAGTTTTTGTCCACCCACCCGTTCAAACGATTGGATGGCTTCCAACACAGTAACGCCATTGCCCGTTCCTAAATTGAAAATTTCTACCTCACTATTTTTTTCCTGAGCAGCGTATTCTAATGCTTTGGTGTGTGCATTAGCAATGTCCATCACGTGAATGTAGTCTCGAATGCAAGAACCATCACGAGTGGGATAATCAGTGCCTAAAACCGTGAACAATGGAAACTTACCAATGGCCGTTCCTGTAATTCGCGGCACCACTGCAGTGATCACATCCGTAGTGTCTTCACCTATCTCGCCACTTTCGTGCGCACCAACCGGATTGAAGTAGCGCAACAAAATAAATTTCGTGTTCGATTTCTTGGCTTGTGCTTTTATAATGGCTTCGCCAATTTGCTTCGTGTGTGCATAAGGCGACTCTGCATCGGTAAGGGGTGTTTGTTCGGTCACTGGCAAATCAGTGGCGTTACCATACACCGAGCAAGAAGAGGAGAAAACAAAACTTTTAATGGAAAATTCGTTGGCGAGTTGCAGTAAGTTCACCAACGACTCGATATTATTTTTGTAGTAGAGCAAAGGTTTCTCTACCGACTCGGGTACAGATTTTAGCGCAGCAAAATGTATAATTCCTTCGATGTTCGGTTCAGCAGCAAAAACAGCCTTCGTAGCATCAAAGTCACAAAGGTCAACCACATAGTTTTTGATTTTTGTGCCCGTTATCTTTTCAATGCGGTCAATGGTTAAGGATTTAGAACGCACCAAATTGTCAATGCTCACTACCTCAAATCCATTTTCCAATAAATCAATTATCGTATGCGAGCCGATGTAGCCACATCCGCCCGTCACCAGCACTTTTCCTTTTTTGCTCATTGTTTAGAAATTGTATTGTCCGCTTTCAATTGTTTTGCGGATACCATCTTCGATAGTGATTAACTCGCGGCCAAGCAGTTTTTTCATTTTAGCCACATCCGGTTTTCTGCGTGTCATATCTCCTTCTTCCAAAGCCGGCAAGTGAACAATCTCCGATTTTGAACCTGTAATTTTAATAATCAATTTCGCTAAATCCAACACAGTGATTTCAAAATCGCTACCGATGTTCACGGTGTCGTTCAAATGCAAGTTCTCGTACATAGCGCGAGCACAAGCATCCACATTGTCATCGCGATAACAGAACGTGCGGGTTTGCAAACCATCACCGTAAATAGTGATTTTCTTATTGTCCAAAGCAGCTTTGATAAAGCGAGTCATCACGAAATCGCTGCTCTGTTTTGGTCCGTAAGTATTGAAGAAACGGAAAATGGTATAGTCTAAATTGTACTCTTGCTTATAAGAACGCAAAAATGCTTCGCCCACGTTTTTCACCACAGCATATGGCAAACGAGAGTTGAGCGGAGTAGTCATTTCGTTTTGTGGATGCTCAAACGGCTCGCCATAAACCTCCGAAGAAGAAGAAAAGAAAATCCTTTTCACTCCGGTGTTTTTGCACAAATCTAGCAGATACTTAAATCCATTGATGTCGTTCAACACGGCCACCGGATTCTCAAGCGTACGTTTAACGCCCACCACGGCTGCGTAATGAAAAACATAATCAAAATTATGCGAAGTCATGATTGCCGCAATGTCTCTGTAAGAGTTGACATCACATTTCACAAAGCGCCAGTTGGTTTTCTTTTTGCTCGGCAAACGCTTTACATTTCCTGTGGCAAGATTGTCCACCACTACTACAAAATTATTTTCATCTTCGATGAGCTTATCTACCATCGTGCTACCTACGAAACCTGCACCACCGGTCACTAGTATATGTGTTTTCATTTTATTGATTTGAATTTAGAGAGAAATTAACCGTTTAGTACTCCCATTAGATATTTGCCATAGCCGCTTTTCATCAAAGGCTCAGCTAGGCTGCGTAATGTTTCATTAGAAATAAAGCCTTGTCTCCAAGCTTCTTCTTCAATGCAACCAACTTTTAAACCTTGGCGCTGTTCGATTACTTGTACAAACTGCGAGGCTTGCATTAGTGAATCGAAAGTGCCCGTATCGAGCCAAGCTGTCCCTCTATCCAAAATACCTACTTGCAATTTACCTTGTTGTAAATACTCTTTATTCACGTCAGTGATTTCATACTCACCGCGCGGACTAGGTTTCAATTGTTTCGCAATTTCCACCACGCTGTTGTCATAAAAATATAAGCCCGGCACCGCATAATTCGATTTTGGTTGCAAAGGTTTTTCTTCAATAGAAATAGCTTTGCCGGCTTTGTCAAATTCCACCACACCATATCGCTCAGGATCGGAAACGTGATAAGCAAACACCACACCGCCATCGGGGTTAGCATTCGCTTTTAGCAATTGGTCGAGGCCGCTGCCGTAGAAAATATTATCGCCCAAAATCAAAGCCGCTTTGTCTTGTCCAATGAACCAATCGCCCAACACAAAAGCTTGCGCCAGTCCATTCGGAACTTCTTGCACTTGGTATTGAAAATTACAGCCAAATTGTTTGCCATCGCCCAATAGCCTTTGGAAGTTCGGCAAATCGGTAGGCGTAGAAATAATCAAGATTTCATTTATTCCTGCCTTCATCAACACCGACAATGGATAATAAATCATCGGCTTATCGTAAATCGGCATGATTTG
>CANGXE010000085.1 GCA_947457525.1 Bacteroidota bacterium
CTGAATAACCCCATTCGATTGCCCGCTAAGTTTCCTACACCTTTCAACATCAGAGAGCGAAAGTCTATGCAAGCCTTGGATGATGTGATTTATGCCATCATCGAGGCGCGAAGAAAAGAAGGAGTATCGAAAGATGATTTGCTATCCATATTGCTTGATGCGAAAGAAGAAGAAACAGGCGAAGGGATGGACAACAAGCAATTGCGCGATGAGGTAATGACTATCTTCATTGCCGGCAACGAAACGTCTTCTAATGCCCTATCGTGGATGTTTTATTTGCTCTCGCAAAACCCCGAGGCTGAGCAGAAGATGATGGCCGAAATCAATGAGAAGTTGGACGCAGGCACCGAGTTGACGTTTGAAAACTTGATGCAGTTTAACTATGTGCGGATGGTGATTGAAGAAAGTATGCGCCTTTATCCTCCGGCTTGGAGCGTTGGCCGTAGAAACATAGAGGACGATGAAATAGGCGGCTATCACATTGAGAAAGGAACAAACGTGTTGGTGCCTTTGTTTTTGTTTCATCGCTCAGCGAAATATTGGGACGAGCCGATGGCGTTTCGTCCGGAGCGCTTTGCCCCAGACAAGCGCAACAACATCGACCGATTTGTGTATATGCCGTTTGGCGGAGGACCGAGGCTTTGCATCGGCAACCATTTCGCTATGCTCGAAATGCAGATTATCCTCATTTTGCTTTATCGTCACTTTAAATTTGAGTTGCAGCCGGGTTTTGTGGCAGAGGAAGATCCGCTGATTACGCTTCGCCCGAAAAACGGGATGAAGATGAAAGTGAGCAAAAGAGCATAAGCGGCCGAAAACGATTATAAATTACTTGTTATATGAGGTAATTGTTAATTGTTTGAACGTGCCGGGAAAGTGTCCAAAACTTTTTTGTAAGTAAGTCGGAAAATTTCTTGGTTGAATGAAAACCTTTTGTAGATTTGGAAAAGAATAGTTAATAAACCCCTGGACTATGCAACTTTTTACACGAATCGCAAAATCTTTCGCTGTTATCACTACTATGGTTGTTTCTTACAACGCCAGCGCTCAAGATCTCCATTTCTCTCAATACTATACGCACGCCTCTTGGTTAAATCCATCATTGGTGGGTAACTATGACGGTAGCTATCGCCTTGCGGCTATTTATCGCAATCAATGGTCTAGCGCTGTAGGTAAAAGCGGTTTTCAAACCGTGGGTGCCGATGTAGACTTCTGTATGTTGGAAGGGTACTTAAAAACCGATAAACTAGCGATTGGCGTTGGCTTCTTTAACGATCGTTCGGGTTCTGCCGGTCTTTCTATCTTGAATGCTAACTTGTCGTTGGCTTACCACAAAGGATTTGGCAGCAATGGTCAGCACCGTTTGTCAGTTGGTTTGCAAGGGGCGTTCATTCAAAAAACAGTGGACAATCCATTGTTTGGCGATCAGTTTTTGGGCCACAACCAAACTCCATCTAACGCCAGTCAGGAAAACTTAGCGAGCCGTGGTTTTTACCAAGGTGATTTCAATGCCGGTCTTTACTGGCGTTCAAACTTCCGCGATAAAGTTCGTTTGGGTGTAGGTTTTGGTGCTTACCACTTGATTGAGCCAAGACAAAACTTGGTGGTAAATCAATTGACTGGAGAAAAAGACAAGAAAAGCGTTTTGCCGCGTAAGTTTAATGCAGACTTTGACTTGGAAGCATTCTTTGGTAAGAAGAAAAAAGTATCTATCTCTCCTGAGTTTTTGTTCATCTACCAACAACCTTTCATGGAAATGTTGCCGGGCTTGAGTGTGAACTACTACTTCAACACAGGCTTCAGAAATAACAACAGTATTAGCTTCGGTACTCGTTTCCGTTTGGGTGGCAACACACCAGACGCGGTTATCCCGATGGCTAACGTAGAGTTCCGCAATGTGCGTTTAGGGTTTGCTTATGACGTAAATATTTCTGATTTAAAACAATCTACTACTAATCGAGGTGCATTTGAAATTTCACTTGTTTATGTAGGTGAAACCATCAAGTCATTTAAAGCGAACAAGTCATTGCCAAGCCGCAGATTTTAATTTGACGGTTGACCGCAAATCGTGGTTGGCCGAATAGTGAAAACCTGCATCCACGGTGCAGGTTTTTTTAGAATAAAAATACCCCTTATAAAAATCGTAGGAATGAAGAAAGCATTAACCCTCACTGTATTAACTCTTTTGTTGAGCACGACCATCATGGTGGCTCAAAAAAACAGAGTACCTTCCAAATCTATTGCTACTGAGTTGAAAATAGGTGACCGCTTTTATGCGGAAGGGTATTTTTACACAGCCGTAGAGTACTACAAAGACGCAGTTCGTCAGAAACCTGAAAATCGCTATGCTAACTTTTGGTTAGCGGCCAGTTTTTTACGCGCGAGAGATTATGAAAATGCGGAAGTGTTTTTTCGTAAGTTCTATGCCATCAAGCCGGGTGAAAAAGACAACAAATCAAAATGGCAACAAGAAGATGAGCGCTTGTTCAACAAAGGCGGTTTGTTTTTTGGAGAAGTTTTGCATCGCAACGGGAAGTATGATGAAGCCATCGATTACTTAAACAAGTTTGTGAGCCGCTACAAACCAGTGGATGAAAAGGACAATTCAAAAGACCTAGCGAAATTAGAGATAGCAGGTTGTGAGTTTGCTAAAACAGCCGGTAAAGCAAAAGTGAAAATCAAAAATGCAGGAAATGGCATCAATAAATCATACACCGATGCCTCTCCATTCGGCTTAGGGGACAGTGTTTTGTACTACACCTCTGTGCGCAGCGAATTGAATAACGCCAACGACACTATCTACTACTTTGATGGCGCAAAACCTAAATTGACTTACGCGATTTACAAAAGTGCGTTTGCCGGAAATGAATGGAGCAAAGGAAAGTTGTTGGCGAATGAAGACATCAACGAAAAAGGTTACAGCGTGGGCAATGGCACGTTTAATAAAGACTTAACTCGTTTCTACTTCACTAAATGTTTAGAGTTAGATGATGATCGCTCATTGTGCAACTTATTTGTAGCTGACCATAAAGGGGGCAACTTCTCTAACGTCCAACGTTTGCCGGAGCCAATCAACGAGAAAGAAAAATCAACTTCTACTCAATCATCTGTGCGTACTTCTGCCGATGGTATGGAAATAGTTTACTTCTCGTCTGATCGCGTTGGCGGTGTGGGCGGCATGGATATATGGTATTTCTTGCGTGCTCAAAATGGCGAGTTTAAAGGCCCTAAATTAGTGCCGACTGTCAACACCTTGGGCGATGAAAGAACACCTTATTTTGACGACAGCACTAAGACTTTATACTTCAGCTCTAACGGACAACCCGGCTTTGGTGGTTTTGATGTGTTTAAAACAGAGGAACAACAAGATTTAACTTGGGGACCGGTGACTAACCTAGGTCAGCCTTTGAACACTGGAGCAGATGAACTTTACTATACCAGAAGCAGCGACCAAACCTATGGTTTCTTAGTATCTAACCGCGAAGGAAGCGTGCCGCAAAACGGCATCAAAACTGCGTCTGATGATATCTTTACTTGGACCAACTTTAAGTATGCCGTACAAGGTATGGTGTTTAAGGATGGCGAAGATGCAGGAGGAGTATTGACCGGTGCTACATTTAAACTTTATCGCAAATTGGAGGACGGTACGAAAGTGTTGGTGGGTGTGGACTCTTCGGCTAAAACAGGTGTTCGTTTGGATGCGCCAGGCAACGTGTTGCCTGGCAAAAAAAAGGATGACGGTATGTACTTCTTCAAACTTAATCCTGAAACGGACTATATAGTAGAAGTAGAGCGCGATGGTTTCCAACCCAAGTTTGAGAGCATCACCACTAAAGGTTTGCCAGATGAAGACACTATTCAAAACAACATGAACATACGCAAAGCAGCTTATGTAGTGAAAGGCTTGATTAGCCAAATCGTAAACAATGAGCCTATCATTGGCGCTAGCGTCACCTTGATAGAAATTTATCCAAACGGAATGGAGAAAACCAACTACTACATGAACAGTAATCCTTACTTTACTTTTGATGTAGATATGAACAAGAACTATAAATTGGTGGTGAAAAAAGAAGGCTACTTTGCTAACACCACTATTTTGAATACTTCAAACATTGGTTTGATAGACACTATTGAAAAGAATATCTCTATTGACAAATTGGAGTTGAATAAAGAATACACCTTGCAAAACGTGTTGTATGAATTTGGTAAAGCTACATTGACCGAAAACTCTAAAACGGTGTTAGATAACTTGTATCAAATTTTGGCAGAGAACTCAACGTTTGTGATTGAGTTGAGTGCACACACTGATGCGATTGGTACAGATGCCAGTAATTTAAAACTATCTCAAGCGCGTGCCGAAAGTTGTGTGAACTACTTAATTAGCAAAGGCATTGCTAAAGACAGATTGGTTCCAAAAGGATATGGCGAAAGCAAACCTAAAGTTCCAAACACCACTGAAGAAGGGAAAGATGATCCGGCAAGACGCGCCATCAACAGAAGAACAGAGTTCAAAGTATTGAAAGGTTAATTGATGGTAAAAATGAAATTTAAATAGGCGACTGAGAAGTCGCCTATTTTTTCTTCTACTAAGCGGAATAATTCTTGGCAGGCATTTTAAATTTGTAAATAATATCTGAGACAAAACTAAATTTACTGTTGCCAACCAACCTATTGGATGTGTATAAATCACGAACTGTATTAGAGATAATTTTTACAACTGTTTGATAAGCATGAAAAAGCCACCAACTGACGAAGCAATTGGTGGCTTTGGATATAATATTATACGGTTAGATTATTTAAGACCAAAGGCAGCTTTGGTTTCTTTGATGGCGTTTAGTTCTTCCCAAGGGAATAGTTTTACCTTCACTTTTTTCTCGTCTTTTCTGCCTTTGTTAAACACTTTCTCTACCACTTTGCACTCGCGACCCATGTGGCCGTAAGCAGCAGTTTCCAGATAAATTGGTGTGCGGAGGTTAAAGCGAGTTTCAATGAAGTAAGGACGCAAATCGAACTCTTTCATTTTTAAAAGTTTTGCGGCTATTTGTCCATCGGTCAAATTCACTTTGGCAGTGCCGTAAGTGTTTACAAATAAACCTACAGGTTGCGCTACACCAATAGCGTAAGCTACTTGTACCAAGGCTTCATCGCACACACCGGCAGCTACCAAGTGTTTAGCAATGTGTCGGGTCGCGTAAGCGGCTGAGCGGTCTACTTTAGAAGGGTCTTTGCCGGAGAATGCACCACCACCGTGAGCACCTTTGCCACCGTAAGTATCAACGATGATTTTGCGGCCGGTTAAGCCGGTGTCACCGTGTGGTCCACCGATAACGAATTTGCCGGTAGGGTTGATGTGATATTTAATTTTGTCACTGAACAACACCTGCACACGCTTAGGCAATTTTTTCTTCACGCGTGGGATAAGGATATTGATAACATCATCCTTGATTTTCTTCAACATCACGCTGTCTTTGCCAAAATCGTCATGTTGGGTAGAAATAACAATCGTGTCTATACGCACAGGTTGGTTGTTGTCATCATATTCAATCGTCACTTGGCTTTTAGCATCCGGACGAAGGTATTTGATGGCTTTATTTTCTCTGCGCAATCCGGCCAATTCGCGCAATAATGTATGTGCTAAATCTAAGGCCAATGGCATGTAGTTGTCGGTTTCTTTAGTGGCGTAGCCAAACATCATACCTTGGTCACCTGCACCTTGCTCTTCAGGTTTTTTGCGTTCAACACCTTGGTTGATGTCGGGGCTTTGCTCGTGAATGGCAGACAATACACCACAACTGTTGGCTTCAAACATATACTCGGCTTTTGTATAGCCGATTCTGCGGATAACATCGCGTGCAATGTCTTGCACGTCTAAGTAGGCATTAGATTTTACCTCGCCTGCCAACACTACTTGGCCGGTAGTCACTAAGGTTTCACAAGCTACTTTTGAGCTTGGGTCATAGGCTAAGAATTGATCAATTAGCGCGTCAGAAATTTGGTCGGCCACTTTATCCGGATGGCCCTCAGACACTGATTCGGAGGTAAACAAGTATGACATAGTTTAAATTTATTTAGACGGTGAAAATAAGAATTTGATTAAAAGGAAAAAGTTGGCTTAAGTTTTTCTTCGTTCGTGTTGTTTGATGAGCCAATAATACCAAGCTACACCAATGATATAGAGCGCCACGGTGACGAAGATAATGTTGGAGTAACGAACGCCTGCCTCTCTGAAAATGGAGAAAACTTTAGCGCTGGCAAACCAACATCCGCTCCAGATAGAGGCGTTTATTGCTGACATCATTTCTCGGTTTTTTTCGCCTACGTAGTTCATGGTGAGCTCGCTAGTGATGGGGCCGGCCATGTTCATGAGCGGTTGACGAATGGTAAAAGTAATCATGGCGACCATGAGGCCAACGGTGGTGTGGTTATACCACTCCGAAGTGCCCATGAGGAAAAGCATGATGATGGCGAGTGATTGAAACAAGGTGATGGAAACTTGATAGCCAAATTTTCTTTTGATGGCAGGAATAAGCAAACCGGCAAAAGCAACTAATGTGAATGCTATGGAATTCATGAGTGAAAACTGTGGCGCTTCCATGTCATGCACATCGTGAAAGAAAAGGTTGATGACGGGAATAGTAAACCCGGCACCCAAAGCAATAATAAACGTAGGAACAACAGCTTTGGCAATCAGTGACCAATCGTAGTCACTGTGAATATTGCTAATAGGGACTTTGGTGCCGATGTTTTCCTCTTGAGGCAAG
>CANGXE010000086.1 GCA_947457525.1 Bacteroidota bacterium
ATATCTCAGCTAATAGTGAAAGCATAAACGTAGAAAACAACTTCGGTCTGTCTTGAATATCCGTTAACCGCAAGATAGAAATAACTCCTTTCCCATTTTCATCGCAGCGGCACAAGTCATCTACATCAAAACTTCTTTCACCAAAAAATATCTCAGCTCCTTGTTGCTCAAGTTCTATGATTTTGCGAAGTATTGTAGAAGTAGAAGCCGTAGATACTTTACCAAAATTCTCTTCTACTTCATCTTTACCTTCGTTGGTGATGTAGTTCATCACCTTTTTGAAATCTTTCAAATCTAAAAGCGGCATCTGGTTGTCGTCACAATACTTAAAAATCAAAGACACAATTCCTTGTTGCGTGTCGTTTAGTTCTAAAATTTTAGAGAACAACACCGGGCCAAACTCCGAGACTGTAGCACGCAATCTTGCACCACTTTCTTTGGACAAAGTCAATAACTCCACCGGACTGCCGGATGCTGTCCAAGGCACTCCGATTTTTTGGTGACGTTCTTCTATTTTGGGGTTTGTTGTACCTGCTACGGCAATGCCAGACAAATCTCCTTTCACATCCATCATCAGTACAGAAACACCCTTCTTGCTCAATTGCTCGCCAATCACTTGTAGTGTTTTGGTTTTCCCGGTTCCTGTCGCTCCGGCTATCAAACCGTGGCGGTTAAAAGTTTTTAATGGCGCTTTTACTAAAGTATCCGGCACGCCTTCGCCATTTAGCATGGCTCCTCCCAAAACTATATAATCCCCTTTTGTGGCATAGCCGGCATCTATCGCTTCTTTAAATTTTTGAACATCGCTCATTTGAAAAGATTTACCTCACGAAGTTACATTTTCGAACAACTGTTCAAATTACCTTTTATCCACAAAAACATGAAATTCAACTATAAAAAAAGCACCTCTTTTTTGGAGGTGCTTCAGAATTAAGTTTGCTATAATTAGTCGTTGAGTTTGAGTACGGCTATGAAGGCTTCTTGTGGCACTTCTACTTTACCAAACTGACGCATTTTTTTCTTTCCTTTTTTCTGTTTCTCCAAAAGTTTACGCTTACGGGAAATGTCACCACCATAACACTTTGCCGTTACGTCTTTACGCATGGCTGATATGTTTTCGCGAGCAATTACTTTTGAGCCGATGGCTGCTTGGATAGGTATCATGAACATCTGGCGCGGGATAATTTCTTTCAACTTCTCACACATTCTGCGACCAAAATCTTCTGCTTTTGTGCGGTGAATCATAGCGCTAAAAGCATCCACTTGTTCAGCATTCAGCAATATGTCCAACTTCACCAAATCGCCCGGACGATAGCCAATCGGGTGATAATCAAATGAAGCATAACCGCGAGAAATTGATTTCAATCTGTCGTAAAAGTCAAACACAATTTCGGCCAATGGCATTTCGAAATGGAGTTCTACTCTATCTTCGGTTAAATAACTTTGATTAATCAAAATACCACGTTTATCCATACACAAAGTCATGATAGCGCCAATGTATTCCGGCTTAGTAATCACTTGCGCTTTGATGTAAGGTTCTTCAAAACGCTCTATGCGTTGAATATCCGGCATATCAGCAGGGTTATTTATCACCAACTCCGTGCCATCGGTTAAGTAAGCATTGTAGCTTACCTGCGGCACAGTAGTCAAGATGGTCATATCGTATTCGCGTTCCAATCGCTCTTGCACAATTTCTAAGTGCAACAAACCAAGGAAACCACAACGAAAACCAAAACCTAAAGCAATAGACGTTTCCGGTTCAAAAACCAATGAAGCATCATTCAACTGCAACTTCTCTAACGAGTCGCGCAAGTCAGCATAATCATCATTGTCCATTGGATAGATTCCCGCAAAAACCATCGGCTTCACATCTTCGAAACCATCAATCGCTTCTTCGCACTGATTGCTTTTGAGTGTGATTGTATCGCCCACTTTAATCTCTTTCGCATTCTTTACGCCTGTGATGACATAGCCCACATCGCCTGTGCCCACTTCAGCTCTCGGTTCCAAATCCATGCGCAATACACCCACTTCATCGGCATTGTAATTTCCTCCGGCATTCACGAAATGAATAGTATCTCCTTTCTTCAAACTTCCATCTAAAATTCGGTAGTAAGCAATAACACCTCTAAACGAATTAAACATAGAGTCAAAAATCAATGCTCTCAATGGAGCAGTTGGGTTTCCTTTGGGGGCCGGAATTCTATCAATGATGGCATCAAAAATTTCAGGCACACCAATGCCGGTTCTACCGCTGGCGTGAATGATGTCTTCTTTTTTACAGCCGACCAAATTCATCATTTGCTCTTCTACCATCTCGGGGTTAGCGCCAGGCATATCAATCTTATTTACCACAGGTATAATTGTCAACCCTTGTTCTACAGCCAAATACAAATTGGAAATGGTTTGTGCTTGGATACCTTGGCTAGCATCAACGAGCAAAAGTGCTCCTTCGCAAGCTGCCAATGAACGCGACACTTCATAACTAAAATCCACGTGGCCAGGCGTATCAATCAAGTTCATGACATACTTCTGACCATTCCGGGAGAAATCCATCTGTATGGCGTGGCTCTTAATGGTGATACCGCGCTCACGTTCTAAGTCCATGTTATCCAATATGGTATCCATCATATTCCGCTCGCTAACGGTTTTGGTCGTTTCTATCAAGCGGTCGGCCAAAGTTGACTTGCCGTGGTCAATGTGTGCAATGATGCAAAAGTTACGAATGTTCTCCATAGGGGCGCGAATATAAACGGCTTTAAGTTAAAACTAAACAAATTCTGACCTCAACTTGACCAATCGCAATGAAAACACTTGACAACCCCTCAAAACTAAGCTACCTTGTGGCTAATGAAGAAATTCTTGTTTTTAACGTTCTTTTTGTTTCCCTTGATGATGGCGAACGCACAAGTGGATTTGCTTTTTTGCACCTCAATGGAGAGTTTGGAAAATTGCCAAGAAAGTGAAGCCACTTTCCCTTGGGTGGGCAATACTACTTCGTTAAAAGTAATGGTCATCAATAAGGATAGTTTAAAAACGGATCGCGTCAAGTTTAAGCTGTATATCGTCAAACCTAACGGTACAGAAGACATGTTTGCTGAACTGTTTCTCACCACCAAACAAGAATGGCTTTATGCTTCAAAAACCATATTCTTTATGCAACCAGGCTATTACAAAGTGATGGCGTATAACAACAAAGATGAATTGTTGACCACCGGTTTTGTAAAACTAACCCCTTAGTACTTTACGATACTATACGTTCTGTCTACGGACGTTCCATTAGAAATTTTCAGCAGATACACCCCTGATGAGAAAGCACTTAATGAAATTTGGTTCTCGTGAATCTCGATGGGTAAACGCTCGCCTACACTATTCAATAGATAGCATTTTTCATTCTTAGTCAATCCTTCAATAAATACTTCACTAGTAGTGGGGTTGGGATAAAGGAATAAATGTTTTTCGGTATTGGGTTCATCTGACAATGAATTAACGAGAGGCGGTGTGAATGAAGCGATAAACAAATCATTATTGTTCGCATAATCAATTTGGATGCTTCCAAAACTGCACGTGTACAAGTAATAACCGCAAATCACCACATCGCCATTAGGCTTGAGCGCTACATAAAGACCACAGTCGGTGTCGCCTCCGCCACCTTTGGTCATCCAACGAAAATTGCCATTGGCATTGTAAGAAACAATGTACACATCTCGCTTAGTGCCGGTTTGTATATTGCCATCAAAGTCTACTTCATCTTGAAACATCCCTGTTACAATCACATTATTATTATCATCAGTAACTACGCTATAAGCCACGTCTAACTCTTGGCCTTTGCCTGCTCTTACCCATTGATTATTACCTTGAGGGTCGTACTTCGCTACAAAAACGTCATTATAACTTTTGTAGGTAACGGTGTTGGCGTCAAAGCTAGCCGTGCCGGCAAAGTAACCCACCATGATGGGATTTCCATCCTTGTCGCAGGTGATGGCGTTGGCACCATCCTCAAAAGTACTTCCGGCTTTCTTTAGCCAAGCTAATTGCCCATCGGTATTTATCTTCAAGAGCATGATGTCATAACTCGGTGAAGAAGAAGAGATGGTGGTGTTGTCATACTTAAAATTTCCACCAAAAAAACCGCAGAGATAAACCGATGCGTCTTTATCGCTCGCCACTCCGGTGATGAGATTAGTAGAATTGCCAATCACAGATTTGGCCCATTGACGTTGGCCGCTGGAGTTGTACTTGGCCACAAAACTTTCTTTAAATAGGTTGGTGGTGGTTAAAGTGGTGGTATCAAACTGAATGCTATTGGAATATGACCCCGCTATGTACACATTCCCAAATTGGTCGACATCGAGCGAACTCGACACATCTGACCCGGTGCCGCCTGCTACGTTTGCCCACAGGAAGTTACCATCTTTATCATACTTCGCTACAAAAACATCTGTGTTGCCTTTGCCCAAATAAAGCGAAGAAGCTATTTGCAAACTATCGTTGAAATAACCGGATAGATAAAGGTTGCCGTTGTGGTAACGCAAGGCATTACCTTGATCGTTTTTCTGCGCACCTGCTGTTCGTATCCACACAAAATTTCCGTTGGCATCATACTTCGCCAAAAATATGTCATAAACACCTTTCCCTTGAATAGTGTTTCCTGAGAAATCGGCCACTCCGGCTAAGTTTCCAGTGATATAAGTATTGCCGAGTTCATCGGTGGCTACACTCGTGGCGGCATCGTTGCCAATTCCGCCTTCGCCAAAAGCCCAGTTGTAGGTTTGCGCAAAAGAAGCGACAGAAAAGAAAATGGTGATATATAAAAGCGTAAAATATTTACCCATACTGTTGGTGATTAGAAACGGAATATAGGAACAAATAGCTAATTGATAAATCGATTAGTCGGTAAACTTGTAGCCCACTCCGCGCACCGAGTGAAAATGCTTCGGGTTGCTGATGTCACGCTCAAATAATTTTCGGAAAGAGTGGATGAAATTATCTATGGTGCGGGTGGTAGGATAAACATCATAGCCCCAAACGTATTGAAGTATTTGTTGGCGAGACACCACCGTATCACGCTTGTCAATCAACAACTTGAGCAAAGCAATTTCTTTCTTAGTTAAATCGTGCTCTTTACCTTCCCAATTTTTTGATTGGTAAGTGACAAAGTTGACTTCATTATCAGCAAAGCGATAGAACTGAGAGTCTATTTCTTCGCGTGTTCCTCTAAAGCTATGCTTCACCAACACTTTAACACGCAGCAAAAGTTCTTCTAAATTAAACGGCTTGGTTAGATAATCATCCGCACCAATTTTCAATCCCTTTACTTTGTCTTGACTCGTATCTTTGGCAGTCAAAAACAAGATAGGGGTTTTTGAGTCCGTCATTCTAATCTTTTCACACACAGCAAATCCATCCAGCTCAGGCATCATCACATCGAGGATAATTAGATTGAAACGTTGGCCTTCGGCTTTCTTCAATGCAGTAACTCCATTGTCTGCTAACTCTACTTCATAGCCTTCTAATTCTAAGTTCAACTTAATGGCTTCTTGCAATGTTTCTTCATCTTCTACGAGTAGTATTCGCTGTATCATGTTGTTTTCAATTTAAGAATAAGATTAGTTTATTCTCGTCAACTTATTGTCATAGAATTGTCAAAGTTTGCGCTAAGTGATGGCGGGCAAGGTGATGGTGAACACCGAGCCGGTGGGTGGGTTGTCGGTCAAGGCAATGTGTCCATTGTAGATAGTGACAAATCGTTTTACTATATAAAGACCAAGGCCAGTGCCTTTGGTTTTGCGCGTATCTTCATTGCCCACGCGATAGAACTTATCAAACACTTTCGCCTTCTCCTCATCGCTGATTCCCACGCCTTCGTCTTTAACGATGAACGTTACTTTATCGCCCTCGGTATTTAAAACTACAGTGACGTTGCTTCCCTCTCCGCTGTACTTCATAGCGTTTTCTATCAGGTTCACCACGACCGAGGTAAAGCCCAATGGGTCTACCATCATGTAAACATTTTCTTGAATATGTTTATGAATAGTTATTTGCTTTTTGTTCTGCGAAAGACGATGGCAGATTTGCATCACCATCTCCGAAGCATTCACTTCTTCATTAGAGAAGCCCGGTTGGTCGCGTTCTATTTTGGCCGCAAAGAGGATATTTCCCACTAAGGAATCTAGTCTATCAATATCCATCAAGGAGTTGCTTATGATGCGCTCTTTCTTATCGTCTGGCAGCTGGTGCTTGGCCATAGTTTGTAGGGATAGTTTCACACTAGAGAGCGGTGACTTCAACTCGTGAGTGATAGAGAGTAAAAAATTCTTTTGCTGTTCGGCAAGTTCCATTTCGCGCTTAAATGATTTGCGAACTATCCAAAGGCCGGCCAACAGCAACACTAAAAACACCGCCCCTTCGGTGAATATCATCACCCGCTGGCGTTGATATTTATCGTGCAGTTTGATGTACTCTTCGGTGCTCGTGTATTCCACCCCAGGGTGTTGCAACGCATAGCGCATCAAGTTGATTTCTATTTTCTCGTTGTAGGCTGTTTCGTTTTTGTCATACAACAAGTAGCCCCACCAAACGGCAAAGAGCAAGATGTAGCCAAACACATAGTAGAAAACTTGCAGAGGGTCTGTCTTGAATATTTTTCGTAACATAAGTTAAAGATATAAGGCTAAACAACACTATGTGTCACAAGTTTGTAAATTATTTATGCAAAT
>CANGXE010000087.1 GCA_947457525.1 Bacteroidota bacterium
AATTGGCTGTGCCAAGAGGCGTAATAGGGTTAATAGTAGTAAAACCAACATTACATCCATAAACTAAAGTAAGAGCACTGGCACTCACCGTGTTCACAGTAAAATCAATATCATCTTTGCAAGCACATATACCAGGGGTTGGATTGTAATTAAAATCTCCGAAAGGGCCTAAGACTACAATAGTATCAATAACAGCAGTGTCAGCACAACCATCAGGATTGGTTGCAATTAATGTTACAACATAAGATCCCGGGGTAGTATAAATATGTCCCGGATTTTGAATAGACGATGAAGTACTGTCACCAAAATCCCATAACCAAGTTACATTAAACTGAGATGTATCCGTGTAACTAATCACCGTTGGTGGGTTGGGACATGTAAGAGTATCTGTAGAAACAAAACCGCCTGCAATAGGGTTAGCGCTAGTTATATTAAATGTGTCTTTTATTGTGCAAACATTATTAGACTTTACTTCTAAATAAACCGGATAAACACCGGAGCCAGGATAACTAAAACATGGAGTGGCTAAAGTTGATTGAGGAGTGTTTGCACCAGGGGAAGACCAATTGTAAGTCAACGCTAAACCGGATGAGCTATTAGAAACACAAGAAACCCCTCCTGCACATAAAAGAGTATCCAAAGTATAACTCAAATTTACTGGAGAAGATACAATCACTGTTTTGGTGATGCTGTCTATACATCCGACATCATTTGTCACCTTAAACTTCACCGGGTAGCTACCCGGACTTGGGAATACATGGCAAGGGTTTGCAATTGTATCACCAACTATATTTCCATTGTATATCCATTCATATTTTGTGATATTACAAAATCCGTCAGTACTTGTATTTTGAAAACAAATAGGACTGGGGAAGCAAACTGTATCATAACTAAATCCAGCTTTCACACCGCACACATTATAATTTGCAAATAATGTATCAATGCAACCATTAGCTGAAATATTTCTGATAGCTACACACCTAGGCCCAGCAAATGTATTGTTCAAAATTACTTGATTCCCTGATAGGGGCACCCAAACAATCCCGTTGAAGCAACTACCATCAAAAGCAGTACTTAATATTGATGTAGAAGTATTTACGATTGTAATTGGGCTACCAAGACAAACTGAAGACGGATATGAAATACTAGGAGATGAACATGGAGGAGTAATAGTAATAGCCTTTTCATGCTGACATCCGGTAAGGCTGTTAAACGCGACCAACCTCACCTGACAAGTATCGCAGTTTGGCAATACTAAGTTAGGATTAAATGAAGAACTAGAATCTCCTGTGCAATAGTACCACATAGCACTTGTAGCTTGCTTTGATAAATTTACCAGAAGTACTGTATCTGCCGTAGCACAAGATGATGAATCTTTAAAATTGGCTATTGGTGCATTAATGACAATATTAAACTTAAAAGTATCCCCAACACAGCTATCTCGATAAGTAACAACTATAGCTTCGAAAGTGCCGATATCTTGATAAAAATAAGGAACTGTAATACCTTTTTTATTAGAAGAAAAATAGGTAGTCTTTGTACCATCTCCAAAGTCAAAAAAAGCTGATGATACCGAGTCACATAATATGGTAAAAACTATAGAATCTTCTTCATAGCATGTAGTGGTAGGAGACGCAGTAACTAAACAAACCGGAGGTACTCTAGCGCAAATTGTATCATTCAAGTACACACTATCAATACAACCAGATTGTGTGGTTACAACTAGCTTCACATCATAACAGCCAGGGTTAACAAAACAACGATTTATAGTATCCTTGCAAGCTCCAGAAATATTAGATCCCGGGAATGACCAACAAACTGAAGCTTTTGTCTCACCTGGCAAGGCAGCATAGTTTGTTGAGTCTCTCAAGTTAACACAAATAGGTGCACAGCCTTTTGATGTGGGCAGAAAAACCCTAGGATTAATCCGTCTAACTTTAATGTGTTGACTTTTAGTTAGTGAATTAGTACAACCATTCGTATCCGTAACAAGTAGAGTTACATTATAGTTGCCAAATTGATTGTACGTTGGTGATGGATTCTGTAAAGTTGAAGAATTAGGAATTACACCAGGTAGTGTCCAAGTATAATTACAAGTAGGACAACCTTGTCCAGAAAAATTTACGTTGAATGGTGCGGAGCAAGCAAAAGTGTCATTGACTGTAAAGTTTACATTAGGTCTTTGTTTCAATGTGAAAACTTGTTGCGATAACGTAGAGCCACATCCTGAACCAAAAGTGCCCGAAGCTGTAACTGTATAATTACCCAACGCACTAACAGTATAGGTTGCGGTTGGTCCGGTAGTGGTAGGAAAACCGGTCATAGACCAAGTCAAGTTGGCCAAGCCGGGTGTTGTATTCGTTACTGTAAAGGTTGATGAAGCTCCGGCTGATACACAAGCTGAAGCAGCAGATGAAGTAAAACTAACATTAGGATTTGACCGTACACAAATGTAATCCCCAATGGAGAGACTATCACTACAACCACCCGGATGTGTAACTACCAATTTGATAGAATAACAAAGTGGATTGATGGCAAAAGTATTACTGAAAGTTGAAGAAGATGAAGACTGAGCTAACACACCATTAATATACCAATTATAGGTAGAGTTCACATTGTTGGCTGTATTACAAGCAGTAAATGTTACTGGCAATGGTGCTGTGGCGCAGTTACTGGTTGTTGTGTCGGCAGTAAAGCAAGCCACAGGCTTTGGCACTATCGTTACCGCATTATCATATCTTTTTAATCCTCCACACCCAGCACTATTTATGGCAACAACAGTAATATCGTATTGACCCGGTGGGCAAGGTGCTGTGTTAAAGTTAATCGGAACAGGATTACTTGGGTTGTTATTTAATGAAACTACGTTACCACACCCGGGTTGTATAACTACGGATGTTATCGTACCCGTGCCTGTAGTAATTTGGCTGGTGCCAAAAACTTGTAGTGGCGTACAAGACTCCGTTGGTGCAAAAGTCATGTTGATTGCAGGAGTATCTGCCACAACAATATTACACTGTGTAAATGAACAAGTATCTCCACTAACGGTCCGAGAGAATAGAGTCAAACAATAGCACCCTGGATTATTGATGATAAAAGAAAAGTTGGGGTTTGGGCCGTTAGGTGTAGTGAAAACTGTTGCGCCTCCGCAAGTACGTAATGTCCACCTTCGGAAATTGACAGATGGATCATTTGCATTAATTGCACTAGATAACAAAGCATAAGGCCTGCAAGCCAAGGTATCTTTAGCTGTCATACTACAGCTAGGTACCTGCGCATGAGCAGTATTAACATCCAATAATTGTGTAGCAATTAGAAAACTTAAAATTCCAAAAGCATGTTTGAAACAGGAGTACATAGGCATAATCAGAAATGAAAAGTATTTATTTGATTTCAATTTGCAAAACTTTATTCAAGAGGTGTTGATTATTTTTTTCGTTGCACTTGTTTTTGACTAATTTGTTAACAAAATAATTTTTAGTCTGCTAAAATTGCAAGTTATTAGATTTAAGAAATTTAGAAAAAAAGCAGACCATAAATATTCATTTTATTTTATACAATAACCGAGAATTTTCACAGCTATGAACATAGGTATTTGCAAACTCAGCATAGTCCCCATCCGAAAAGAGCCAACTCACAGAAGTGAGCAAGTTTCTCAATTATTGTTTGGAGAAAGCTACACCATCATCAATGAAAATCAATCTAACTGGGTAGAAATCAGGTGCGCTTGGGATGGATATGAGGGTTGGATAGACACGGCTCAACATACTCCACTGAACGACAACGAACCATCAAACGAAGGCATTGCATTGGAAACACTTTGTGTAGCATCTTCAAGTTTAAGCAGTATCAGCGTATTAGCCGGCAGCAGCTTACCGAATTTTGATGGATTAAATTTCAAAATAGGTAAAGAGAAATTTGTTTACAATGGTCAAGCGCTTTTACCGGATACCATCAAGAATACTAATCTCTTAGACAAAATTGCCATGCGCTATCTTCATGCCCCTTATTTGTGGGGTGGGCGATCACCAGTTGGAATAGATTGTTCTGGGTTTACCCAAGTTGTTTTTAAGTTTTTAGCCATTGCTTTGAAGCGAGATGCCTACCAACAAGCCGAGCAAGGACTAACTCTAAATTTTTTAGAGGAAGCTCATCCCGGGGACTTAGCCTTTTTCAATAATGAAGAAGGTAAGATTACACACGTTGGGATTTTACTCAAAGATAATCGTATCATTCACGCATCAGGCAAAGTCCGTATTGATACGATTGACCATTTTGGTATTTACAATGCTGACCTTAAAAAATATTCTCATCAGTTAAAAATCATTAAACGCATACTGTGAGTAACAAGCAGAAAATCGTAGTACTCACAGGAGCAGGAATCAGCGCGGAGAGTGGCATCAGCACTTTTCGCGATAGCAATGGTCTTTGGGAAAATCATCGCATCGAAGATGTAGCTTCGCCCGAAGGATGGAAAAAAAACAAATCATTAGTTCTTGATTTCTATAACCTTCGCAGAAAACAACTTCTATCCTGCTCGCCTAATGCTGCACACATCGCTTTAGCAAAACTTGAAGAAAAATTTGATGTTTCTATCATTACACAAAATGTGGATGATTTGCACGAACGTAGCGGCTCAACCCACGTGCTTCATCTGCATGGCGAACTTCGAAAGGCACAAAGTACGCTCGACCCATCATTAGTTTACGATTGGGATAATGACATAACATTAAATGACAAATGTGCGCTTGGGACACAGCTACGTCCATTCATTGTATGGTTTGGTGAAGCCGTACCCAAAATTGAAGAAGCGATTACATTAGTCCAAACTGCGGATATACTTTTGGTCATCGGTACATCACTAGTTGTTTACCCCGCAGCGGGTCTCACAAACTTCACAAAACCGTATACAAAAAAATGGTTGATAGACCCTAATGACACCTCACTTCCACCGCAAAACGGATTTGTTCACATAAAAGAGAAAGCAACTATAGGTGTTACTCAGCTTGCTAATCAATTATTGAACCATGATTAAAGCTTCTTATCAAAAAATACAGCTCGAGTTTAAGTCACCGGTGTTGACTACTCGTGGGAGCATGAAGCATAAAAATGGGTATCTACTTTTTATCACAGACGGGGGAAAAACGGGTGTTGGCGAATGCAGTTATATAGAAGGATTAAGCTTAGATGATTTAGGCCGCTATACCACTAAACTTGACGAAGTTTGCTACGCCATTGAACATGATAACATCAATGAGATAGACCTGAACAACTACCCTTCTATACGTTTTGGATTGGAATGTGCTTGGCTAGATTTTAAACGAGGTGGGGATAGAATCTTTTACTCTAGCGATTTCACTACCGGTAAAAAACAAATAGCCATTAATGGCTTAGTTTGGATGGGAAGTGAAAATTTTATGCACCAACAAATTGAAGAAAAATTAAAAGAAGGATTTTCGTGTATCAAACTAAAAGTAGGTGCAATAGATTTCGAACAAGAGTTAAAATTACTCGCTAGCATTCGAAAAAGATATGATGCAAAATCTATAGAACTTCGACTAGATGCTAACGGAGCATTTTGCGAAGACAATGTTCATAAAAAATTGGAACAGTTAGCTACTTTTGATATTCATTCTATTGAGCAACCTATCCAACCCGGACAAACAGCACTTCTGCAATCACTTTGCAAAAAACCGATTATACCGATTGCCTTAGATGAAGAACTCATTCATCTTTCGCACCAAAACAATTTTGATGAGTTAGGTAAGATTCGACCACAATACATTATCTTAAAACCTAGTTTAATTGGCGGTTTTGCCGTAGCGGAGAAATGGATTCAACTTGCAGAAAAGCTAAACATTGGTTGGTGGGCAACGAGTGCATTGGAGAGCAATATTGGGCTTAATGCTATCGCGCAATGGGTTTATCCTTTGGCAGGAAACACCGTCCAAGGACTGGGTACTGGAAGTTTATATACCAACAATATTTCGTCTCCGCTTTACATTTCCCATGGCCATCTAGGCTATAATCCAAATCTAAAATGGGACTTGTAATTTAGTGCTTACATTTGTCACATGTTTCGTCTTTCACTTTCAAAAAATAATCTCCAAGAAATCCTTGCAACTGCTATTCAAAAATGCACTCGGAATGATGTGGATGAATGGGAGCAAAAAGTTTGGTCATTCATTGCACAATGGCTAGACGAAAATAAAACACATGTCACCGCAACCACCTCCGGCTCGACCGGTGCGCCCAAATCAATTTCACATAGCAAAAAAGCTATGCGACAGAGTGCCATAAACACCATCCAAGCATTAAGATTAACCAAAAATGATGTAGCGCTATTGTGCCTCCCAGCTGACAAAATTGGGGGCATGATGATGATAGTACGAGCTATGGTGCTTGAACTAGATTTAATCTGCATTAAACCGAGTGCTAATCCTTGGGTAGAAATCACCAGCCACAAAGACGTTTCATTTCTAGCTTGTACACCCATGCAATTATCAGCTAGTTTCAATGATGAAACTTCATTCCAATCCGCCAACCATATTCGTCATATATTATTGGGTGGAGGAATTATCACACCTACAATGAGCAAGTATCTTTCCCAAATGACAAACAATGTCTACCACACATTTGGCATGACAGAAACAATCTCTCATATCGCATTAAAAAAAGTATCGGGCGAAAAGCCGGACACCTATTTTACGA